>JAKAZX010000209.1 GCA_021826485.1 Pseudomonadota bacterium
ACCACATCGGCGCCCAGGATTGCCTGCATGTCCTCCGCGTGCAAGGGGTTCATGATCGCGGAGGTGAGGCCGGCGCCGATCATCATCGGCAGGAAGCTGGCGCCCAGGCCGCGCCGGTTCGGCAGGCCGAACGAGAAGTTCGACGCGCCGCAGGAGGTGTTGACCTTCAGCTCCTCGCGCAGCCGGCGCAGCAGGCGCATCAGTTGCCGCCCGGCGTCGTTGATCGCGCCGACCGGCATGACCAGCGGATCGACCACGACGTCGGCGCGCTTGATGCCGTGATCTTCCGCCCGCTCGACGATCTTCTTCGCCACCGCATAGCGCATGTCGGGGTCTTCGGAGATGCCGGTCTCGTCGTTGGAGATGGCGATCACGGCGCAGTCGTATTTCTTCACCAGCGGCAGCACCCGCTCCAGCCGCTCCTCCTCCCCGGTGACGGAGTTGAGCAGCGGGCGGCCCTTGTAGGCGGCGAGCCCGGCCTCCAGCGCCTCGACGATGGAACTGTCGATCGACAGCGGCACGTCCACCGTTTCCTGCACCAGCCTGATGCATTCGGCGAGGATGCGCGGCTCGTCGGCCAGCGGGATGCCGGCGTTCACGTCCAGCATCTGCGCCCCCGCCTCGACCTGCGCCAGCGCATCGGCGATGACGCGGGAATAGTCGCCGCGCGCCATTTCCTCGGCCAGCAGCTTGCGCCCGGTCGGGTTGATGCGCTCGCCGATCATGACGAAGCGGCGTTCGAAGCCGATGACGACCTCGCGCTTGTCGGAAGTGATGATCGTCTCGGTCATGGTCCGGCTCCCCTGCGCCGCGGTCAGGCGGCGCCCTGCGTCTCGACCGCCTGCATATGCGCAACGAGGTCGCGGCGCCAGGGCGTGCGCCCGCGCAGCACGCCGCTGGCATGCACGATCTCGGCGATCGACTCCTCCTGCTTGTAGGCCATCAGATGCACGCAGGCGATGCCGGGCATCGCCTGCAGCTGCTGGATGATCTCGACGCACAGGCGCTTGCCCTCCGCCCGCTGGTCGCGCGCCCCTTCCAGCCGTGCGATCACGGCATCGGGGATATGCACGCCGGGCACGTTGGCGCGGATCCATTTCGCCGCCCGGGCGGAGGCGAGCGGGCCGCAGCCGGCCAGGATGAAGCAGCGTTCCGGCAGGCCGAGATCGCGCGCCCGCGCCATGAAGCGGGCCATCATCGGGATGTCGTAGCAGTACTGCGTCTGGATGAACTGGGCGCCGGCGGCGATCTTCTTGGCCAGCCGCAGCGGGCGGAAGTCGTGCGGCGGGGCGAACGGGTTCTCCGCCGCGCCGACGAACACCTGCGGCGGGCCGGTGATCCGGCGTCCCGACAGGAACCGCCCCTCGTCGCGCATCATGCGGATGGTGTGCAGCAGCGCGATGGAATCGAGGTCGAACACCGGCTTCGCCTGCGGGTGGTCGCCCGCCTGCACGCCGTCGCCGGTCAGGCACAGGATGTTGGCGACGCCGAGTGCCGCGGCGCCGAGCACGTTGCCCTGGATCGCGATGCGGTTGTGGTCGCGGCAGGAGATTTGCGTGACCGGCGAATAGCCCATGCGGATCAGCAGCGCCGAGACGGCGATGCTGGACATGTGGCAGTGCGCCCCCGACCCGTCGGTGGCGTTGATCGCGTCCACCCAGCCCTCGAACGGCTTGACGCGGTGCTCGATCTCGTCCGGGTCGGCGGAATCGGGCGGGTTGATCTCGGCGGTGACGGCGAACTCGCCGCGCCGCAGCACCCGTTCCAGCCGCCCGCGGGAGACGTGGCCGGGCAGCGGCGGCAGCGGCGCCCAGGGGGTGGGGCCGATATCGTCAGGGTGCAGCATCGGCCCGCGCCGCCTGCAACCAGGATGAGGCGCCCGCCCGCCGGTGGTCGATCGGCGGCTGCGCCTCGCTCAGCCGCATGAGCGTGCCCATGCGCGCCGCGCCCGCATGCGCCTCGACCCAGACGCAGGGCATGTCGGGATGCACCTCGCAATGGCCGTCGTCGCGCACGCCGCCGCACGGGCCGTTGCGCAGCCCCTTCGGGCAGTTCATCGGGCAGGCGAGGCCGGTCGCCGACAGCACGCACTGCCCGCACATGCGGCAGTCGAACAGCGTGGTTTTCACCGCCCGCTCGACCGCCGCGACCGGCCGTTCCAGCCGGGCGTAGCCGATGCGGGCGAACAGCGGGTCGGCGGCGCGCAGCGCGCGGGCGAAGCCGGCATACAGGCGGGCCAGCGCGCGCGCGTGCCGCACGCTCCAGCGCCTGAGCGAGCGGCGCGGCAGCGGGCGCTGGGCGACGCCGTGCGCCGGGAAGGCGTCGGTCGCCCGCATCAGGCCTGCGCGCGCGCCTGCACGCTGCCCTGGCGGTCGGCCATCAGCCGCTTCGCCGTTTCCACCGCCACCGCCGCGTCGCGGCAATAGGCGTCGGCGCCGATCGCATTCGCGAACGCCTCGTTCAGCGGCGCGCCGCCGACCAGCACGATGAAGTCGCTGCGGATGCCTTTTTCCTTCAGCGTGTCGATCACCACCTTCATGTACGGCATGGTGGTGGTCAGCAGCGCCGACATGCCGATGATGTCGGGCTGATGCTCGTCGATCGCCTTGAGGAAGTTGTCGACCGCGTTGTTGATGCCGAGGTTGATCACCTCGAACCCGGCGCCCTCCATCATCATCGCGACCAGGTTCTTGCCGATGTCGTGGATGTCGCCCTTGACGGTGCCGATGATCATCTTGCCGACCTTGGGCGCCCCGGTCTCCGCCAGCAGCGGGCGCAGGATCGCCATGCCGGCCTTCATCGCGTTGGCCGACAGCAGCACTTCCGGGACGAACAGGATGCCGTCGCGGAAATCCTCCCCCACGATGCGCATCCCCTCGACCAGCGCCTGGGTCAGCACGTCATAGGGGGTCCAGCCGCGGGCGAGCAGGATGTTCACGGCCTGCTCGATCTCCTCCTTCAGCCCGTCGTACAGGTCGTCGTGCATCTGGCTGACGAGATCGTCGTCGTTCAGGCTGTTCAGGTCGAGATCGTCGTCGGCCATCGCGGTGTTCTCCGTGCGGGCGGGTCAGACGTTGGAATCGGGGGTGGCGGCCTTGCGGCGGGCCATGAAGTCCAGCAAGGCGTCGTCGGTCGCCGGGTCGATCGGCGGGGGTTCGTAGTCCTGCAGCATGCGCTTCCACTGCGCATTCGCCCGCTGCGCCTGGTCCAGCCGCCCCTCCGCGTCCCACTGTTCGAAACTGTTGTTGTCGGCGATCGCGGAGCCGTGGAATGCGGATTCGAAATTGGCCTGGGTATGGCCGCAGCCCAGGAAGTGCTTGCCCGGCCCCACTTCCCGGATCGCGTCCATGGCCTGTCCGTTCTCCGAAAGGTCGATGCCGTTGAGCATGGTTTGCAACATGCCCGCCTGGTCGGCGTCCATCACAAATTTCTCATAGCCCATTGCCAGCCCGCCTTCGAGCCAGCCGGCGGTGTGCAGGATGAAATTGGTGCCGGCAAGGCAGGCCGGCAGCATGGTCAGCGCCGATTCATAGGCCGCCTGGGCGTCCGGGATTTTCGAGGCGGTGAACGCGCCGCCGGCGCGGAACGGCACGTTGAGCCGCCGCGCCAGCGCCGCCATCGCATACATCACCATCGCCGGCTCCGGCGTGCCAAAGGTCGGCGCCCCGGATTTCATGGACATCGAGGAGGCGAAGCTGCCCAGGATCACCGGCGCGCTGGGCGCGACGAGCTGGGTGAAGGCGACGCCCGCCATTGCCTCGGCCAACGTCAGCGTGGTCGATCCCGCCACCGTCACCGGCGCCATCGCGCCGGCAAGGATGAACGGGGTCAGCAGATTGGCCTGGTTGGCCCGCGCATAGACCTTCAGCGCCCCCAGCATGGTGGCGTCCCAGGTGAGCGGGGAGTTGGCGTTGATCAGGCTGGTGACGACGGTGCGCGGCTTGCCGGTGGCCGGATCGATCCAGTCGGCGCCGAACAGGATCTCCGCCATCGCCACCGTGTCCGCCGCCCGCTCCGGCGCGGTGACGGAGCCCATGAACGGCTTGTCGCTGTAGCGCATGTGCGCGTACACCATGTCCAGGTGCCGCTTGTTCACCGGCAGATCGACCGGCTCGCACACCGTGCCGCCGGAATGGTGCAGCCACGGCGTCGCGTAGGTCAGCTTCACGAAATTGCGGAAATCCTCGATCGTGCCATAGCGCCGGCCGCGATCCAGGTCGTGCACGAAGGGCGGGCCGTAGGCCGGGGCGAACACCGTGTGCTTGCCGCCCATCACCACGCTGCGCGCCGGGTTGCGGGCGTGCTGGGTGTAGGTGGCGGGCGCGTGCTCGCGGATGATGCGCCGGCACAGGCCGCGCGGGATGTGTACCCGCTCCTCCCGCACATCGGCGCCGGCCTCGCGCCAGATCGCCAGCGCCTCGGGATCGCCCTTGAAGTCGATGCCGACTTCCTCCAGCACCGTCTCGGCATTCTGTTCGATCAGCGACAGGCCTTCCTCGTTCAGCACCTCGTAGATCGGGATCTGCCGGGTGATGAACGGCACGGTGGCGGCGGCATGGGCCATGCGGGCGGCGCGCTTGGCGGCGCGGCCGTGGCCGCGGCGGCCCGATTGCAGCGTTTCGGCGTCAGACATGCGCACTCTCCCGGACGGGTTCTGTGGCGGGGCTGCGCTCGCCGCGCGGCGGATGGCCGAAGCGGGCGCGGAACGCCGTGCTGAAATGCGAGGCGGAGTGGAAGCCGCAGGCGATGCCGATATCGGTGATCGGCAGCGCCGTCTGCCGCAGCAGCGCGCGCGCGCGATCGAGCCGCAGCGCCGCCGAGTAGCACGCGGGCGACATGCCGAGATGGCGGCGGAACAGCCGTTCGAGCTGGCGGGTGGAGATGCGCACGTCGCGGGCGATGTCGCTCATCGGGCGCGGCGTTTCGATACTGTCCTCGATCAGCCTTATCGCCTCCGCCAGCCGCCGCGGCGTCGCGCCGGTGGCGGCGCTGGCCTGGCGCGGCTGGCGCTCGTCCGCCGCGCGGCCGCGCTCGATCAGGAACTGGGTGGAGACCTGGGCGGCGACGCGCCGGCCGAAGCGGGCCTGGATGATCGCCAGCATCAGATCGAGCGGCGCGACGCCGCCGGTGCAGGTGATGCGGTCGCGGTCGATGCAGTAGAAATCGTCGACGAAATCGATATGTGGAAACTCCTCGCGGATCGCTTGCAGGTTCTCCCAGTGGATGGCGCAGCGGTAGCCGTGCAGCAGATGCGCCTCCGCCAGCGCGAAGCTGCCGGTGCACAGCGCGCCGAGCGCGACGCCGTCATGCGCCAGCCGCCGCAGCGCCGCCGCCACCGTGCGATCGACCGCGTTGCGCACGTCGATGCCGCCGACCACGAACACGATGTCGAACCGGTCGGCGGCGGACAGCATGGCGCACGGCGTCAGCATCAGCCCGTTGGAGGCAGCGGCGGGATGCCCGTCCGGCGTCACCACCTGCCAGGCATAGGCGGCCTGCCCGGCGACCCGGTTGGCCATGCGCAGCGCCTCGATCGCATTGGCGCAGGCGATCATGGAGTAGCTCGGCAAGGTCAGGAACCCGAAGCGGCGGAGTTCGTCGAGACGCATGGCGGTCGCCCATTGCCCGCCCGGAAGATGCGTCCCGCCGACCGCGGGCGCTTTCACGGGTGCGAAGCGGAATGTCCAAAATCCGGCATTTTCTAGCCGGAGGTGTCGCATCGAGGCAAGGCAGGCCAGGGAGCAGCGTAGGGTGGGCTTCAGCCCACCCCATGCTTGATGCGGTATCGTTGGTGGGCTGAAGCCCACCCTACTTCCTCAGAACCGGCGTCGGGAGGAACGGCGTGCTGCCGTAGGGCGGGCTTCAGCCCGCCGCCTCGTCATCCCCCCGCTCGCCCGCTTCCGGAAGTTCCACCTCCGTCCCCGCCCAATCCGCCGGATACAGGCCCCGCGCCACGCACCGGCGGAAGCTGGAAAACGGCCACGCGGCGGGATGTGCGGCGAGACCGTGCTTCACGGGGTTGAAATGGATGTAGTCCATGTGGGCCGCGCAATCGGCGTCGTCACGGATCGTATGTTCCCAATAGCGCCGCTGCCAGATGCCGGCCTCCCGCCGGCGCAGGAGGGAGGCAGGACGATCCTCCGGATGTGTCACGCGGCGGGAAAACCGTGCCTTGATCATCTGCCAGCGGAGCGGGAAGTCGGCATCGCCCGGCGGCAAGGTCCACAGGCAGTGCATGTGGTCCGGCAGCACCACCCAGGCGTCGATATGGAATGGCCGGGCCAGCAGCGTTTCCCGCACCGCGCCGCGCAGCACGCCGATCTCCGCGACCAGCAGGTCGGAGCGTCGGTCGCGCAGGTTGACGGTGAAGAAGTACGAACCTTCGGCAACACGGTTGCGGCGATAGTCCGGCATCGGTTTGATATCGTGATGATGGTGGGCTGAAGCCCACCCTACTCCGTGATCGGGTATCGACGGTCAACCGGGATGATGGTGGGCATCAGCCCATCGCTGCCGACCTCGTCGCGCCACCCGGCACCCCACGCCCGCCCGTTCGCGCCAACGTGAGGCACATCTTCTTCAGCAGCGCAGAACCCGCGCGACATTCGCCAGTCAGCGGCCAATAAACTGCGCCGCCCGACGGCCGCATGGCAAATCAATGCAAGAAACGTGGCCGTAATATGACGGAGGAAGCAAATGCCCTCATGGTTCGGCGGCACCGGCAACTGGAACGATGCGAATGACTGGAACCCGGCGGGGGTACCGAAGCCGGGCAGCGAGGCCACGATCGGCCAGGGCACGGTGGATGTCACCTGGCGCGACATCGCCGACGTCACAGTCGGGCTGGGCGGGATCGGCCCGCATCCGCCGGTGCTGGCGCTGGACAATGCCATCATCGGCAATGTCAATCTGATCAGCGGCGCCCCGGTGCCGGATGCGGGGGGCATCCAGACCATCGATGTCGCCGGCTTCGTGGCCATGACCGGCACGATCGCGCCGCTGCTGGTGGACCAGGACAATCTCACCGTGAACCTCGCCGCCGGCAGCCTGCTGCTCAACACCGGCACCATCTCCACCGCCGGGGCGGGCACCAGCGCCGGCGTGGACATGACCGGCGGGAAGGCGCTGTTCATCAACCAGGGGCTGGTCGAGATCTACCAGGGTG
>JAKAZX010000210.1 GCA_021826485.1 Pseudomonadota bacterium
CGGCCCGTCCAGCCAGGCCAGCGCCGGCACCCGCGCGGCGGCATCGGCCGGCAGATAGGCTGCGGCGGAGACGCCGTATGGCGACCCCAGGGCGGCCGACAGCGCCGCCACCCCCGCCGCCGTGTCCAGCCCCGCCAGCGCCACCGTGCCCCGCCGCTCCGGCGCCGGCAGCACCTTCAGCGTGATCTCGGTCAGCACCGCGAGCGTGCCGTGGCTGCCGGCCAGCAGCTTGCACAGATCGAGGCCGGTGACGTTCTTCAGCACCCGCCCGCCCGAGCGCACCAGCTCCCCCTGGCCATTGACCGCGCGCACGCCGAGCACATGGTCCCGCGTCGCCCCCCAGGCCACCCGGCGCGGGCCGGACAGGTTGGTGGCGACCACGCCGCCCAGCGTCTGCGGGGCGTCGCTGCCGAGCAGCCCGGACAGGTCCGGCGGCTCCGCGATCAGGTGCTGGCCGCGCGCGGCAACCTCGGCCTCGATCTCGGACAGCGGGGTGCCGGCGCGCGCGCCGATCACCAGTTCCTGCGGCGAATAGAGCGTGATCCCGGCATGGCCCGCGACCGACAGCCCCCGGGCCGCCTGCACCGGGCGCAGCATGCCGCGCTTGCTGCCGGCGCCCAGGATCTCCAGCGGCGTCGCGGCGTCGTGGGCGGCCGCGACGGCGGCGATGATGTCGGCTTCGGTCATGCCGCCTGCGGCAGCGTCTCGGTCAGCGGGAACACCTTGCTGGGGTTGAGCAGCCAGCCGGGATCGAAAGCGTCCTTGATGCGCCGCTGCTGGGCGAGGTCGGTCGCGCTGAACTGCACGCCCATCAGGTCGCGCTTTTCGACGCCGACGCCGTGTTCCCCGGTCAGGCAGCCGCCGACCTCGACGCACAGCGTCAGGATATCGGCGCCGAACCGCTCGGCGCGCTGGAAACTGTCCGGATCGTTGGCGTCGAACATGATCAGCGGATGCAGGTTGCCGTCGCCGGCATGGAAGATGTTGGCGACCTGCAAGCCGTACTCGGCGCTCATCGCGCCGATGCGCCCGAGCACCTCGGGCAGCCGGCTGGTCGGGATGGTGCCGTCCATGCACAGATAGTCCGGGCTGATCCGCCCGACCGCGCCGAACGCACCCTTCCGCCCCTTCCAGATCGCCGCCGATTCCTCGGCCGAT
The DNA here is from genome assembly GCA_021826485.1 of Pseudomonadota bacterium. Classification (GTDB taxonomy): domain Bacteria; phylum Pseudomonadota; class Alphaproteobacteria; order Acetobacterales; family Acetobacteraceae; genus JAFKFJ01. The sequence continues at coordinate 1,159 of JAKAZX010000210.1, forward strand.
TGCGACACCTTCAGGCTGATCGGGTCGTGGCGCTCGCAGATCGCGCGGATGCGGTCCAGCAGCGCGTCCTGCTCGGCGACGCTGCCTTCCACCTCGATGATCAGCATCGCCTCGGCGTCCAGCGGATAGCCGGCATGGGCGAACGCCTCGCAGGCGTGGATCGCCGGGCGGTCCATGAATTCCAGCGCGACCGGGATGATGCCGGAGCCGATGATGGCATCGACGCAGGCGCCGGCCACCTCGTTGGACCGGAACGCGGCCAGCATGGCGCGCGCCCCTTCCGGCCCGCGCAGGATGCGCACCGTGACCTCGGTGACGATCGCCAGTTGCCCCTCGCTGCCGGTCAGCAGGCCGAGCCAGTCATAGCCGGCGGCATCCAGATGCGCGCCGCCGATCGCGATCACCTCCCCGGTCACGGTGACGATCTTCAGCCCGAGCAGGTTGTTGGCGGTGACGCCGTAGCGCAGGCAGTGCGCACCGCCCGAGTTCATGCCGACATTGCCGCCGATCATGCAGGCGAGCTGGCTGGACGGGTCGGGCGCGTAGAAGAACCCTTCGCCCTGCACCGCCTGGGTGATGCCGATATTGGTCACGCCCGCCTGCACGGTCGCGCAGCGGTCGGCGAAGTCGATGTCCAGGATGCGGTTCATGCGCATCATGCCGACCACCACCGCATCCTCCAGCGGCAGGGCGCCGCCGGACAGGCTGGTGCCGGCGCCGCGTGGGATCACCCGCACGCCTTCGCGGTGCAGGAAGTGCATCACCGCGGCGACCTGCTCGGTGGTTTCCGGCAGCACCACCGCCAGCGGCGGCTGCTTGTACGCGGTCAGCCCGTCGGTCTCGTACGGCTTCAGCCGGATCGGCTCGCCGATCACGCCGCTTGCCGGCACCAGCCGGCGCAGCCCCTCCAGGATCGCCGCGCGGCGGGCCAGGACCGAGGGATTCGGGGCGGGTTGGCGGATCATGGCGAAACTTCTCTGCAAGTGCGGGAGGATAGCAAGCGGCCCCGGTTTCGGAACCTGCGCATTGGCGGGGCAGGGCACCAGCTACATACTATACATGTCGATGCATTGCAGGAGGTGCGCAATGGAGAAGAAGACGGCGCGCCGGGGCAGCGCCAAGCTTCGGGCGCCGGCCAAAAGGGCGGCGTCGGCGTCAGGCGGCGGCGCCCGAGTCCTGGCGCAAGCGTCGCAGCGCGAGGTCGCCGCGCTCCTACAAGAAATCCACGTCCGCAACGCCGAGATCGGCGCCCGCATCGACGGCCTGCTCAAGAGCGCGCGCCGGTAACACCCGATGCCCGGCGGGCACAGTATCGACGAACTGATCGCCGCGCTTCAGGAAATCAGGACCATCCAGGAACGGATCGGCGATCTCGCCGACGTTCTCGCTGCCTTGCAGGGACGGGTTGCGACGTTGGAACAGCGCTGCCCGCCTGCGTCCGCCGGCGGGGATGCCTCGTGACCGACTGGCCGGAGGGCGTCACACCGATCAGCCTCGAAGACCTCAGGCGGCTCGGGATCGACGCGCAGAGGCGTCTTCATTGGGACGGCCAGCCGGTGGAACTGCGTCGCCGGGTCGTGCTGAGCTGTGGCAGAAAGTGTGGGCAGGGCTGATTGCCCCGCTGGTCGCGCTCGGCGCCCTGGGATCATTCGTGCAGGGCGCCACCTCGGCGCTCGACAGTGGCTGCGCCCGTCACCTGCTGCCCGCGGCGCTTTGCCCGCCCGCGGTAGGCAGCGGTGTCAGCCCTGGCGGGCCTTCATGCGCGGGTTCTTCTTGTTGATGACGTAGACGCGGCCGTGGCGGCGCACCACGCGGCAGTTCTTGTCGCGGGTCTTGGCGGATTTGAGGCTGTTGCGGATCTTCATGACGGAAACCTGAGTGCGCGCGATACGAAGAGCGCGGGCGATTACCGGCAGGCGGGGGGCGAGTCAAGCCGCGGCCTCGCGCCCGATCGCGATCCAGCGCATCATCCTGATCCGCCCGGCCCGCATCAGCCGGATGCGGCGTAGCCACAGCTCCGCCTCGGCGACCAGAACGGCGGCGTGCGGCGCGTCCGGCCGCTCCGCGTCCAGTTCGCGCAGCAGCCGCCGCCAGCCGCCGACCGCCTGGCGCATGTGCCGCGCCGAAACGTCCTCGGCGAGGCGGATGGTGAAGCCCAGCCGCTCCAGCACCCGCACCACGCGCGCCGGGTCGGGCAGCGAGGCCGAAGCGGGGTCCAGCCGCAGCCAAGCCGCCACCGCCCGGTCCGCGGGATCGAGCGAGGCGGGGGCGACAGTTTCCAGCAGCGCGATCTGCCCGCCCGGCCGCACCGCCTGGGCCAGCGCGGCCAGGATGTCCTCCGGCCGGTCGGTCCGCAGGGCCTCCACGGTCAGGGCATGGTGGAAGGCGCGGCGGGGAAAGCCGGGGTGCGCCGGGGTCCAGTGCTCCACCGTCGCCCGCTTGGCCAGCGCCACGCCCGCCCGCTGGATGCGCCGCGCCGCCATCGCCGCCAGATACGGGTCGCTTTCATAGCCGCGCACCCAGACGCCGAGGTCGCCGGCCAGCCGCAGCGTGGGGCCGCCGCTGCCGACGCCGAGCAGCAGTAGCGAGGATGCGGCGGTCAGCCCCAGCGAGGCCGCCAGCCGGAGCACCGCATCCGGGCCGCCGGGCGCGAGGAAGCCTTCGCCCCACAGCGCCTCCGCCATGCGCAGCCGCCGGCGCGTCCAGCCGCCCGCGCTCTCCACCGCATCGGGTTCGACGGCGATCGGCACGAAATCCGGTTCGGCCGGCGGCGTCGGGTCGGGCGCGGGGGACGCCGGCCGGGGGCGTTCCATCCGGCTGCGCAGGGCCATCAGTCGCATGGTCGCGTTCCGTGCTGCGGCGGGCAGCCTGGGCGGGCGGCGTTAACAAACCCCTGCGCATTGACCGCCCGGCCCCGCCACGCGAAGAGAGCGCCCGATGGCACCCCCAACCCCACCCAGGATGCAGGGCAGCGGCCAGCGCGGGGGCTGGACCGCCTTCCTGGCGATGGCCTTCGTCGTGGTCGGGCTGGCCGGCCTGTTCGCGAGCTACGCCGCCCCGCTGCCGCTCGCCCGCGCGGTGGAGCGGGAGGCGGCGCTGGACGACGCCCTGGCCGCCGCCCACGGCCCGAACCCCGAGGCCGCGATCGAGGCGCTGCGCCCGCGGCTCGCCGGCAGCGCGGATGCGCTGCTGCCGGTCGGCGGCGACATGGACGCCCGCATCGCCGCCGAACGCCGCGCCATGCGCGCCCGCCTGACCGAGGAGGCGCGGGTGACCGCCCTGCGGTCGCGCTGGATCATCGGCATCGTTACCCTGACGGGCATCGCCTTCGGCGCGGCGATGCTGCGGGCGGCGCGGCGGTAGCCGGGGCGGTTCAGGCGGGGGGCGCGGCGGTGGCCGGGCGGGCCAGGCCGCTCGCGGCCAGTGCCGCCACGGCCAGCAGCAGCGGGCCGAACGACAGCCAGAGCACCGTGTTCCAGCCATAGGCCGTCAGCAGTCCCCCGGACAGGAACGATCCGACCACCATCGTCCCGAACACGATGAAGTCGTTGAGCGACTGCACCCGCGTGGTCTCCTCCGGCCGGTGGCATTCCAGCACCAGGGCCGAGGCGCCGATGAAGCCGAAGTTCCAGCCGGCGCCGAGCAGGATCAGGGCGAGCCAGAAATGCCCGGTATCCGCGCCGGTCAGCCCGCCCGCGGCGGCGGCGGCGATCAGCGCGAAGCCGGCCGCCACCACGCGCGGCGCGCCGAACCGCGTGATCAGCCGCCCGGTGACGAAGCCCGGGCCGTACATCGCAATGACGTGCCACTGGATGCCGAGGTTGGAGTCCCGCTGCGACAGGCCGCACATGTGCATCGCGAGCGGCGCCGCGGTCATCAGGAAGTTCATCAGCAGATAGGCGATCGTCCCGCAGGTCACGGCAATGACGAAGCGCGGCTGGCGGACGATGGCGCCGAGCGGACGGCCGGCGGCGGCGGCGGTCGCCGGGCGCGGCAGCCGCACCCCATGCAGCACGCCGCCCGCGAGCGCGGCCACCGCGGCCTGCGCCAGATAGGTCGCGGCGAAGATGTACGGCAGCCACAGCGTCATGGTGAAGGTGACGATCTGCGGGCCGATGACGCCCGCGAACACGCCGCCCGCCATCACCGCGGACAGGGCCCGCGCCCGCCGCGCCGGCGGCGCGCAGTCGGCGGCGGCGAAGCGGAACGACAACACCACGGCCGCATACGCGCCGCCGAAGAAGGTTGCCGCGCAGAACAGCCAGAAGTCGCCGAGCACGACCGCGAGTGCGGCCAGCAGGCCGCCGAGCACGCCGCAGCCGGTGCCGGCCAGGAAGGCGGCACGGCGCCCGTGGCGCTGGGCGATGGCGCCGGCCGGCAGGGTGCAGGCCGCCATGCCGATCACGAAGATCGAGATCGGCAGGGTTGCCAGCGCCTTGCTCGGCGCGAGCGTGCTGCCGACGATGGCGCCGGTGGCATAGACGACGGTGGAGTTCGCCCCGGCGAGCGCCTGCGCGACCGCCAGCCGCAGCACGTTGCCGCGTTCCTGCGACGGGGTCATCGGCGGCGCGAGGAGCGGGGCGGCGCGCTGCATCCCCCAGGCCCCCTCAGCCCCGCCGCGCGACGGCGGCGCCGAGCGTGTTCTCCAGCAGGCAGGCGATGGTCATCGGCCCGACGCCGCCGGGAACCGGGGTGATCGCGCCCGCGACCGCCGCCGCCTCGGCATAGGCCACGTCGCCGGCCAGCCTTCCGTCCGGCAGGCGGTTGATCCCCACGTCGATCACCACGGCGCCGGAGGCGATCCAGTCGCCGCGCACCATCTCCGCCCGCCCGACCGCGGCCACCAGCACCTCGGCGCGGCGGCATTCCGCCGGCAGGTCGCGGGTGCGGGAGTGGGCGACCGTCACCGTCGCATCCGCCGCCGTCAGCAGGGCGGCCACCGGCTTGCCGACGATCGCCGAGCGGCCGAGCACCAGCGCCCGCGCGCCGCGCAGCACCACCCCGGCCTCCGCCAGCAGCTTCATGACGCCGAGCGGCGTGCAGGGCACCAGTGTCGCGGTGCCGTCATGCAGTCGGCCGACATTGACCGGGTGGAATCCGTCCACGTCCTTCGCCGGGTCGATCGCCTCGATCACCGCGCGGGCGCGGATCTGCGGCGGCAGCGGCAGTTGCACGAGAATCCCGTCCACCGCCGCATCGGCGTTCAGCCGCGCCACCACCGCCAGCAGTTCAGCTTCCGTGACAGTGGCGGGCAGGCGGATGGTCTCGGCGGCGATCCCCGCCTCCTTGGCCGCGCGGTCCTTGCTGCGGACATAGACGGCACTCGCCGGGTCGTCGCCGACCAGCACCACGGCCAGGCCCGGCCGGAAGCCGAGCGCGGCCGTACGCGCGGCCACCCGGGCGCGCAGCGCCGCCGCGATCGCTTTGCCGTCAATGATCCGCGCCGCCGTCTCGGTCATAGTGCCTCCAGCCGGGCCGTGATCGCCGCCGGGTCGCCGGCGATGCGCAGGGTCTTGTCGCGGCTGGTCGCGCCGCTGGCAACCGCGACGGCGCCCTGCGGCAGGCCGAGCGCGCGGGCCAGCAGCGCGCAGGCGGCGCGGTTGGCGCGCCCGTCCTCCGCCGCCTCCGCGACCGCGATGCGCAGCCGCTCCCCGTCCGTCGTGGGGGCGCGGCCGTGCAGGCCGGGACGGCGGGATTTCGGCTGCACCTTGACCGCTGCCAGCACGCCGTCGGCGGTCGCCCGCCAGAACGCCATCAGAACAGCAATCCCCCGGCATTGCCGAAGACGATCGCCTGATAGATGCGGGCCACCAGCATCTCCAGGAACCAGATCAGCACCAGCAGGATCACCGGGCTGATGTCGATGTTGCCGAAGCTGGGCAGGATATTGCGGATCGGCCGCAGCGCCGGTTCGGTGATGCGGTACAGGAAGTCCCCG
>JAKAZX010000211.1 GCA_021826485.1 Pseudomonadota bacterium
CGACCGCCCGCCGCCGCTGCGCGCCGCCGAACTCGGCTTCGAGACGCGGGCGATCCATGCCGGGGCGGCGCCGGAGATGGCCACCGGCGCCCGCTCGACCCCGATCTACCAGACCACGTCCTTCGTCTTCGAGGATGTGGACCAGGCCGCCTCGCTGTTCAACCTGCACAGTTTCGGCCACGTCTATACCCGCCTGTCCAACCCCACCGTCGCGGTGCTGGAGGAGCGGGTGGCGGCGCTGGAGGGCGGGCGCGCCGCGCTCGCCGCGGCCTCGGGCCATGCGGCCCAGTTCCTCACCTTCTTCACGCTGCTGCAACCGGGCGACGCGTTCGTCGCCTCGCGCAATCTCTATGGCGGGTCGCTGACGCAGTTCGGCCAGTCCTTCCCGAAGCTCGGCTGGACCTGCCATTTCGTCGATCCGACGCGGCCGGAGAATTTCCGCGATGCGCTGACGCCGCGCTGCAAGGCGATCTTCGTGGAGAGCCTCGCCAATCCGGGCGGCATCGTGGTGGACCTGGAAGCGGTCGCCGCGATCGCGCACGAGGCCGGCATCCCGCTGATCGTCGATAACACCCTTGCCTCCCCCTATCTCTGCCGTCCGATCGAATGGGGCGCCGACATCGTGCTGCATTCGCTGACCAAGTTTCTCGGCGGGCACGGCAACGCGCTGGGCGGAATGATCGTCGAATCGGGCAGGTTCGACTGGACGCAGGGCGGGCGGTTCCCCTCGCTGACGGAGCCGGAACCCGCCTATCACGGCCTGCGCTTCTACGAGAATTTCGGCGATTTCGCGTTCACCACCAAGGCGCGGGCGGTGGCCCTGCGCGATTTTGGCCCCACCCTCGCGCCGATGAACGCCTATCTGCTCCTGACCGGGATCGAGACGCTGCCGCTGCGCATGGCACGCCACGTCGCCAACGCCCAGGCGGTCGCGGAATTCCTCGCCGGGCACCGGGCGGTCGCCTGGGTATCCTATGCCGGGCTTACCGACAGCCCGTTCCATGCGCTGGCGGAAAAATATCTGCCGGCCGGGCCGGGGTCGGTGTTCACCTTCGGGCTGCACGGCGGCTACGCCGCCGGGACGCGGCTGATGGAACGGGTGCGGCTGTTCTCCCACCTCGCCAATGTCGGGGACACGCGCAGCCTGATCCTGCATCCCGCCAGCACCACCCACCGCCAGTTGACCGAGGAGCAGCAGCGCGCCGCCGGCGCCGGGCCGGACGTGGTGCGGCTGTCGATCGGGCTGGAGAGTGCCGCCGACCTGATCCGTGACCTGGACGAGGCGATGGGCGGCTAAGCCGCGCGCTGTTGCTTGCATGATGCAAGCGATGCGCCTATCTGAAGCGCCATGAAGCACAAGAGCTTCGGCGACATGGAATGCCCGATCGCGCGCAGCCTGGACCGGGTGGGCGAGTGGTGGAGCATGCTGATCCTGCGCGACGCCCTGGCCGGCATGACGCGGTTCGATGAGTTCCAGAGCAGCCTCGGCATCGCACCGAACATGCTGGCGCGGCGGCTGGATGCGCTGGTGCAGTCCGGCATGCTGGAACGCCGGCAGTACAACGAACGGCCGCCGCGCTACGAATATGTGCTGACCGACCGCGGGCGGGACTTCCGCACCGTGCTGCTGGCGCTGCTGGCCTTCGGCAACCGGCACTTCGCCCCGGAAGGGCCGAGCACGCTGATCGCCGATGTCCGCACCGGCACGCCCGCCGAACCGGTGATGGTGGACCGCCTGTCCGGCCGGCCGCTGGACGGGCCGGATTTCGTGCTGGCCGCCGGCCCCGCCGCCAGCCCGTCCCGTCGCGCCGCGCTGGAGCAGCGCAACCGCCGCCGGCGGAACGCGGCGCAGTGACCGCGACGCTCGCGCCGGCCGCCGCCGCGGCGATGAACCCGCGCACGCTGCGCCTGCTGCACGCGCCGATCGTTCCCACCCTGCTGCGGCTCGCCTGGCCGAACATGCTGGTGATGACGGCCCAGGCTTCGACCGGACTGATCGAGACGTGGTGGGTCTCGCATCTCGGCACCGACGCGCTGGCCGGCATGGCGCTGGTGTTTCCCGGCTTCATGATGATGTCCATGCTGTCCGCCGGCGCGGTGGGCGGCGGCATCTCCTCCGCCGTGGCCCGCGCGCTCGGCGCCGGCCGGCGGGACGATGCGGATGCGCTGGTGCTGCACGCGATCCTGGTCAATCTCGCGCTCGGCGCGGCGACCTCGGCGCTGTTCCTGCTGTTCGGCGGGCCGATCTACCGCGCCATGGGCGGCGAAGGCGCATCGCTGTCCGCGGCACTCCGCTATTCCAACGTCGTGTTCGCCGGCAACCTGCTGGTCTGGCTGATGAACGCGCTGGCGAGCGTGATCCGCGGCACCGGCAACATGCTGGTGCCCTCGCTCGCCATCACGCTGGGCGTGGCGCTGCTGATCCCGCTGTCGCCGCTGCTGATCTTCGGCATCGGTCCGCTGCCCGCGCTCGGCATCGCCGGCGGCGGGGCGGCGGTGGTGGCGACCACGGCGCTGATGGCCGCGGTGCTCGCGTGGTACATCCTGTCCGGCCGCTGCGTCGTGCGGTTGCGGCGCACCGCGCTGCGCCGCGCCCTGTTCGCCGACATTCTGCGCGTGGGCGCGGTTGCCGCCATCAGCACGTTGCAGACCAGCTTCACGATGGCGCTGACCACCGGCGTCGTCGGCAGCGCCGCCGGGCCGGACGCGGTCGCCGGCTTCGGCACCGGGGCGCGGCTGGAATACCTGCTGATCCCGCTGGTGTTCGGCCTGGGGGCGCCGCTGGTGGCGCTGGTCGGCACCAATATCGGCGCCGGCCAGCACCGGCGGGCGCTGCGCGTGGCGCTGACCGGCGGCGCCGTCGCCTTCGCGCTGACCGAGGCGATCGGCCTGGCCGCCGCGATCTGGCCGCGTGCCTGGCTGGGCCTGTTCGGCAGCGACCCGGCAATGCTGGCGACCGGCATGGCCTATCTGCGCCATGTCGGGCCGACCTACGGGTTCTTCGGCCTCGGCCTGTCGCTCTATTTCGCCTCGCAGGGTGCCGGGCGGCTGGGCTGGCCGCTGCTCGCCGGGCTTTTGCGGATGACGGTCGCGGTCGCCGGCGGCTGGGTGGTGCTCGCCGTCACCGGTTCGCTCGCCTGGACCTTCGCGACGCTGGGCGCGGCCCTGCTGCTGTACGGCGCGATTCTGGCGACCGCGATCGCCGCCGGCGTCTGGTTCCGGCCCGGGCGCGCCGCATCCGGCTGAACCGGCGGCGGCCGGATCACTCCCCGTGCCTGCGGGGTCCGACCTGCGCCGTCTCGGGCTGTTTGCGCCCCCGCTTCACGCGCTCGCGCACCGACTGGAAGCTGACGTAGAGCATCGGGATCAGGAACACGCCGATCGAGGTCGCGCCGATCATGCCGGCAAACACCGGCGTGCCCACCGCATGGCGGCTCAGCATCGCGGCCCCGTTCGCCCAGACCAGCGGCACCAGCCCGAGGATGAAGGCGATCGAGGTCATCATCACCGCGCGGAACCGCATGCGCGCGCCAAGCGCCGCGGCCTCGCGGATCGGCAGCCCGGCCTCGCGCTGCTCCTTGGCGAATTCGACGATCAGGATGCCGTTCTTCGCCGCCAGCGCGATCAGCACGACCAGCCCGATCTGCGCATAGAGGTCGAGCGGCAGGCCGAACAGCCGTAACCCGATGAACGCCCCCAGCACGCCGACGCTGACCGACAGCAGCACCGGCACCGGGATCACCCAGCTTTCGTACAGCGCGACCAGGAACAGGTACGCGAACAGCACCGCGAGCCCGAGCAGGATGCCGGTCTGCCCGCTCGCCTGGATTTCCTGATAGGCGGTTCCCGTCCACTCGAAATCATAGCCCGGCGGCAGCGTCTTCGCCGAAATCTGCGCCATCGCCGCCAGCGCGTCGCCGGAGGAGACGCCCGCGGCAGGCTTGCCGTTGAGCGTGATCGAGCGATAGTTGTTGTAGCGGCTGATGGTCTGCGGACCCAGCACGAAGCGCATCTCGGCCAGGCTGCGCAGCGGCACCATGGTGCCGCGGCTGTTGCGCACGAAGATGCGCCAGATCGCCGGGATGTCGTTGCGGTCGCTGTCGTCGCCTTCGATGTTCACCTGCCACGTGCGGCCGAACATGTTGAAGTCGTTGACATAGATGCCGCCCAGCGTGGCTTGCAGCGCGGTGAAGATGTCGCCGATGTTGACGCCCAGCGCCTGCGCCTTGTCGCGGTCGATGTCCAGATACAGGCTCGGCGTGGTCGCGGTGAAGGTCGAGAAGACGGTGGACAGCCGCGGGTCGGCATTGGCGGCGCCGGCCATGCCCCGCATCACCGCGCCCATCTCGGCGGGATCGCGGCCTTCCAGGTTTTCGAGCTGGTATTCGAACCCGCCGCTGGTGGACAGGCCGATGATCGGCGGCAGGTTGAACGGGAAGATCATCGCCGAGCGGATCTGCTGCGCCGCCCCGAACACCCGCCCGATCACCGCCTGGGCGCGATCGGCGGCCGCGGTGCGGTCGGCGAACGGCTTCAGCCGCACCACCACGAACGCCGCGTTGCTCTGCGCCCCGCCGTCGAGCAGCGAGAAGCCGACGATCGACAGCACGTTCTCCACCTGCGGCATCCGGTGCAGCAGGTCCTCGACCCGCTGCGTCACCGCCGTGGTGCGGGAGACCGAGGCGGCATCGGGCAACTGCACGGCGATGAAGAACGCGCCCTGATCCTCCTCCGGCAGGAAGCCGCTGGGCGTATGCAGCCCGAACCAGGCGATCCCGGCGCCGGCTGCCGCGACCGCCAGCAGCGACACCACCGAGATGCGCAGCAGCCGCGCGACCGCCGTCGCATAGCCGCCGCGCACGCCGTCGATGCCGCGCATCACCGCGCCCATGATCCCGCGCCGCCGCCCGGCATGGCGCAGGAACAGCGCACACAGCGCGGGCGAGAGCGTCAGCGCATTGATCGCCGAAATCGTCATCGCCACGCTGATGGTCACCGCGAACTGGCGGAACAACTGGCCGGAGATGCCGGGGATGAAGCCGATCGGCACGAACACCGACAGCAGCACCAGCGAGATCGCGATGATGGGGCCGGTGATCTGCCGCATCGCGAGCTTGGTCGCTTCGGCCGGCGACAGGTCCGGATGCTCCTCCAGCACGCGTTCGACATTCTCCACCACCACGATCGCGTCATCGACCACGATGCCGACCGCGAGCACCAGCGCGAGCAGGGAGACGGTGTTCGCCGAATAGCCGAGCGCCAGCAGCACGGCGAAGGTGCCGATCAGGCTGACCGGCACGGCGACCGTGGGAATGATGGTGGCGCGCAGGTTGCCGAGGAACAGAAACACCACCAGCACGACCAGGGCGAACGCCTCGACCAGCGTGCGGACCACCTCGGTGATCGTGTCCGCGACGAACTCGGAGCTGTCGTAGAACACGATCTTCCTGAGGCCGGGCGGGAAGCGGCGCGACAGGTCGTCGAGCGTCTGGCTGACCAGCCGGGACGTGTTCACCGCATTGGCCCCGGGTGCGAGGTAGATGCCGATGGACACCGCCGGCTGGCCGTTCAGCCGGCTCAGCGTGTCCATCGTGGCCGCGCCCAGATCGACATGCGCGACATCGGAAACGCGCAGCACCGAGCCGTCCGGGTTGGCGCGGATGACGATGCGGCCGAACTCCTCCGGCGTCAGCAGGCGGCCCTGGGTCTGCAGGTTGATCTGGAACTGCGTGGCATCCGTGGTCGGCCGCGCGCCGATCCGGCCGATCGCGTTCTGCTGGTTCTGCGACTGGATCGCCGCGATGATGTCGGACGGCATCAGGTTCAGGCTGACCAGCCGGTTGGTGTCGAACCAGATGCGCATGGAATAGTCGAGCGCCCCGAACACGAAAGCCTGGCCGACGCCGGGCACGCGGGACAGCCGGTCCAGCACGTTGATGGTCACGTAGTTGCTGATGAACAGCGGGTCCTGCTTGCCGCCCTCGCTGTAGAACTGCAGGAATTCCAGGATCGCGGAACTGCGCTTCTGGACCGTGACGCCTTCGAGCTGCACTTCCGGCGGCAGCTTCGACAGGGCGGTCTGCACGCGGTTGTTGGTGTTGACGACGTCGATGTCTGGGTTGGTGCCGATCTCGAAGCTGACCGTGAGCGAATAGCTGCCGTCGTTGGCGCTGTTCGACTTCATGTAGATCATGCGATCGACGCCGTTCACCTGCGCTTCCAGCGGCTGCGCGATGGTCGCCTCGACCACCGCGGCGGAGGCACCGGGGAACCGCGTCGTCACGGTGACCTGCGGCGGCACGATGTCGGGGAACTGCGCGACCGGAATGCGCGTCAGCGCGATCAGGCCGGCCAGCGTCATCAGGATGGCGATGACGACCGCGAGCCGCGGGCGATCGACGAAGATGGCGGACAGCATGGGTCAGCCCGGCGGCTTGCCGCCGGCGGCGGCGGGCGGCGCGGTGCCGATCGGCGCGCCGGTTGGCCCCGGCGCCGCGGGGGCGGGCGCCACCACCAGCCCGGGCCGCACCCGTTGCAGCCCGTCCACGATCACGGCCTCCCCCTCGGTCAATCCGCTCAGCACCACCGCGGTCGCGGGGGTGGACTGGCCGAGCTGGATGCGCCGCTGCTCGGCATGGTTGCCGGGGCCGATGACATAGACGTAGCTTCCCTGCTGGTCGGTCAGCAGCGCCGCCCGCGGGATGCCGAGCGCCAGCACCGGCTCCACCCCCTCCAGCAGCGCGGTGACGAACTCCCCGTCCGTCAGCTCCCGGTTGCCGGGATCGCCCGGCTTCGTGCCGGGGCGCAGCGGGTTCGGCATGCGGGCGCGGAACGTCACCGTGTCGGTGCTGGTGGCGACGGTTGGCTCGATGTAGTCGAGCGTGCCGCCAGGGCCATACAGGCTGCCGTCCGGCAGGCGCAGCCGCACCACCACGGCCTGCAACCCGCCCTTCCCGGCATAGCGGTTGCGCAGATCGAGCGCCGCGCGCACCGAAACGGGGAACAGCACGTACATCGGGTCCTGGCTGTAGATCGTCGCCAGCGGGCCGGAGGTGGGTGTCACGACGTTGCCGACGGTCACGTTGGTCC
>JAKAZX010000212.1 GCA_021826485.1 Pseudomonadota bacterium
CGCCACCATGCCGCGCAACATCGCCGCGGTGGAGGCGGCGCTGGTCGGCCAGCCGGCCGGGCGGGACGCCTTCACGCGCGCCGCCGCCCATGCGGCCGAGGGCGCGACGCCCGCCAGCCGCAACCGCTTCAAGGTGACGCTGGCGCAGCGCGCGGTTGCCCGCGCGCTCGGCGCGCTGGCCTGAACAGGGGGGACGGCGCATGGCGATCATCGGCGCGCCGATCGAGCGCAAGGACGGGCGGGCGAAGGTCACCGGCCGCGCGCATTACGCGGCCGAGGCCCAGGTGCCCGGCGTGGTGCATGCGGTGCTGGTGCAGAGCACCATCGGCGCCGGCGCGCTGCTGGCGGTGGACATCGACGCGGCGAAGGGCATGCCCGGCGTGCTGGCGATCCTGACGCCCGGCAACGCGCCCCGCCTGCACGGCGCGGGGCCGGAGATGCCGCCCGGTCCGGCCTTGCAGGACTACGCCATCGCCTATAACGGCCAGCACGTCGCCGTGGTGGTCGCCGACACGCTGGAACGCGCGCAGTCCGCCGCCCAGCGGGTGCGCCCGCGCTACCGCACCGACGAGGCGATCGCGGAGATGAGCGCGACGCTGGCCAATGCCTACCGGCCGCGCGGCATCTTCGGCGGCGATCCGGATTCGCGCCGCGGCGATCCCGATGCCGCGCTGGCCGCCGCGCCGGTGAAGATCGCCGCCACCTACACCACGCCGATCGAGCATCACAACCCGATGGAGCCGCACGCGACCGTCGCCCGCTGGGAGGGCGACCGGCTGACCGTGTGGACCTCCACCCAGCATGTCAGCGGCGCGCAGGCCATGCTGGCGCAGTTGTTCGGACTGCCGCAATCCAGGGTGCGGGTGATCTGCCCGTTCGTCGGCGGCGGCTTCGGCTGCAAGGGCAATACCTGGCCGCCGACGGTGCTGGCGGCGATGGCGGCGCGCGCGGTCGGCCGGCCGGTCAAGCTCGTGCTCGACCGGCGGCAGATGTACACGTCGAACGGCTACCGGCCGCGCACGGTGCAGAAACTCGCCCTTGGCGCGGAGCGCGATGGCACGCTGCGCGCGCTCCGGCATGACGGGTTCAGCCAGATGTCGCTCGGCGATTTCGGGGAGTTCACCGAGGCCGTCGGCCTCGCCTCGGAAATGCTCTACGCGGTGCCGGCGGTCGCGGTGACGCACCGGCTGATCGGCGTCAACCAGGCGCTGCCGACCTACATGCGCGCGCCCGGCAAATCCTCCGGCATGTTCGCCCTCGAAAGCGCGATGGACGAACTCGCCGCCGAACTTGGCATGGACCCGCTGGCGCTGCGGCTGAAGAACTATGCCGAGGCCGATCCGCACAGCGGCCGCCCGTTCAGCTCGAAGAAACTGCGCGAATGCTACGCCGCCGGCGCCGACGCCTTCGGCTGGTCGCGCCGCGCCGCGCCGCCCGGCGCCATGCGGGATGGGGAGGAACGGATCGGCTTGGGCATGGCGACCGCGGTCTATACCGCCAACCGCTCCCCCGCCGCCGCCACCATCCGCTACAACGCCGATGGCAGCGTGCTGGTCCGCTCCGGCACGCAGGATCTCGGCACCGGCACCTACACGATCATGGCGCAGGTGGCGGCGGACGTGCTGGACGTGCCGGTCGATCGCATCACCGTGCAGATCGGCGATTCGGAATTTCCGCCTGCCCCCGGCAGCGGCGGCTCGCGCACCGCGCCCAGCGTGTCGAACGCCGTGCAGCAGACGGCCGCGGTGCTGCGCGACCGGCTGCTGGCGATGGCGCGCCAGGACTGGCGGCTGGCCGAGAACGAACCGCTGCGCCTGTCCGGCGGCGCGGTGATCGGCGACGGCCGGCGCACCAGCGTCGCCGGCCTGCTGGCGCGGCGCAACCTGGACATGCTGGAAGCGACGGAGGAGGCGCGTCCCGGCGCCGAGACGCGCGACTTCTCGCTGTACGCGTTCGGCGCGCATTTCGCCGAGGTGCGCGTCGATCCCGCGATCGGCCGGATTCGCGTGACGCGCTATGTCGGCGCGTTCGACGCCGGGCGGGTGCTGAACGCCCGCACGGCGCGCAGCCAGGCGATCGGCGGCATCATCTACGGCATCGGCATGGCGATGTTCGAAAAGACCGAGGTGGACGCACCCACCGCGCGCTACGTCAACAGCAACCTGGCCGACTACCTGGTGCCGGTGAACGCCGACATCCCCGATATCAGCACGATCTTCGTGGAGAACGACGAACACAACACCAACCCTCTCGGCGTCAAGGGCCTGGGCGAACTGCCGATGGTCGGCGTCGCCGCGGCGGTCGCCAACGCGGTCTGGCACGCCACCGGCAAGCGCATCCGCGACCTGCCGATCCGCGTGGAGGACGTGTTGGCGTAACCCTGCGCGGCGGCGGTGCCACGGCTGCACTCACAGGATTGCGGGATACAGGTCCTGCCAACCGGGGTTCGCCTGCTCGATCAAGGCAAGCTTTTGCCGCCGTGATCCACCCTTGATCTGCTTTTCAGCGCGATGGCGGCGACCATGGAATCGTGGAGTTCGAACCACACCAGAGTCGTGCAACCGTAACGGGCGGTGAATCCGCCCAACTCCGACTCGCGATGTTGCCAGACGCGCCGCGCGAGGTCCGAGGTGACGCCGACATACAGCGTGCCGTTGCGTCCATTCGTCATCACGTACACCGCCGGCTGCTTCAAGGCCGACGCCCCGTGGCAGCCCACGCCGCCAAGGATTCGCCGCGAAAGCGCAGATGAGTCCGGACCGTCAACGCGCTCACGCCCCATCCTCCTGGATTGCTTCGCTGCGCGCGCAATGACGTTCCACCGTCATTGCGAGGAGCGCAGCGACGAAGCAATCCAGACGGCCGCACGCATCACACGATGCAGCCCACACTCACCGACACCCCCGACCGTCAACGCGCTCACGCCCCATCCTCCTGGATTGCTTCGCTGCGCTCGCAATGACATTCCATCGTCATTGCGAGGAGCGCAGCGACGAAGCAATCCAGACGGCCGCACGCATTGCACCCGGCAACCGCCACGCCGCACGCCGAACGCGCGTTCCCTCAGCCGCCGATGCGTGCCTCGATCACGTCCCAGATGCGCGCGGCAAGGTCGGTGCCGTCGAAGCGGGCGATTTCCTGCAGTCCGGTGGGGGAGGTCACGTTGATCTCGGTCAGCCAGTCGCCGATCACGTCGATGCCGACGAAGATCAGGCCCTGGCGCTTCAGCGTCGGCCCGATGGCGGCGCAGATCTCGCGATCGCGCGCGGTCAGCGTCGATGCTTCCGGCCGGCCGCCGACATGCATGTTGCTGCGCGCCTCGCCCTGCGCGGGCACACGGTTGATGGCGCCGGCCGGGGCGCCGTTGATCAGGATGATGCGCTTGTCGCCCAGCCGCACCGCCGGCTCGTAGCGCTGGATCATCAGCGGCTCGCGGGAGCGGGCGAAGTGCATCTCCAGCAGCGCGTTCAGGTTCGGATCGTCGTGGCGGATCAGGAACACGCCGGCGCCGCCGTTGCCGAACAGCGGCTTCACCACGATGTCCTTGTGCGTGGCACGGAAGCCGCGGATCGCCTCGATGTCCCAGGTCACCATGGTCGGCGGCATCAGCTCGGGGAAATGCGTGACCAGCAGCTTCTCCGGCGCGTTGCGCACGGCGGCGGGGTTGTTCACCACCAGCGGGCCGCCGCGCCCGTCGTCGCGGTGAACGTGTTCCAGCATGTGCGTGGCGGTGATGTACGCCATGTCGAAGGGCGGGTCCTGGCGCATCAGGATCACGTCCGTGGTGCCGAGATCGAGCAGCCGCGCCTCGCCGAAGCGGAAATGGTCGCCGCGCGTCCGCTGCACCGTCACCGGGCGCACCAGCGCGCGCAGCCGGTCCTGCCGGGGGGCGCCTGGCTTCAGCACGCCCTCGCTCAGCGCCAGGTGGCGCACCTCGTAATGGAACAGCGCATGGCCGCGCGCCTGTGCGGCCAGCATCAGGGCGAAGGTGGAATCGGCGTCGATGTTGATGCTCTCGATCGGGTCCATCTGGACCGCGACGGTCAGCGCTCGCGTCATCTGCTGGCTCCCGGCTGCGGCGGCAGGCAATGGCGCATCGCCGCAATGCCGGCAAGGCCCGTGGCGGCGCGCGATTCCGCTTGCCCAGGGTGGGGGAAATGTGTTCTTGTTCCGTTCATGGCGGACACGCTCCCGATGCCCCCGGCGCGGCGGTTCAACGCGATCATCGCGGCGCTGTGCGGTACGCTGGCCGATGGCGCGGCACGGCATCCGGCGGCGGCACCGCTGTTGCTGCACCTGCTGTGGCCGCGGTTGCTGCGGCTGGTGCACCGCTTCCTGACCCTGACGGCGCGGGTGGCGGCCGGAACCGCGCCGCGCCCGCCGGCCACCCCGCGCCCCGACCGGCCGGCGCGGCCGCACCCGCCCTATCAGCGTCTGCCGCAGGGCTTCGGCTGGCTCGCCAGGCTGCTGCCGGAGGGACGGCTGGCCGGCTCGCGCCTGCAACACCTGCTGGCCGCGCCCGACATGGCGGAGCTGGTGGGAAGCGACCCGCACTTCGCCCGGATGCTGCGGCCGCTGTGCCGGATGCTGGGGGTGCGGCCGCCGCCACTGCTGGCGCCGCCACCCCGGCCGGCCCCGTCACCGCCGCGCCGGCCGGTGCGCCGCCCAGCCCCGCGCCCCCAGGCGCCCGCCCCATCCGCCGCCGCACCGCCGGACGCACCGGCCATCGCCCGTCGCCACCGAAGTCCCGCCGCGCCCTGAGGGGCCGGCGCCGGCGCGCGCCGTTATTGTTCCTATTAAGGAACGATCAGTTCAGCCGCGAGCGCATCGCCTGGATTGCCGCCTGGGCGCGTGCTGCCTCCTCCGGCGGCACCAGGGCGGCGTACTGGCCGAGGCAGCGCAGCGCCGCCGTCATCTCGCCCAGTTCGCCGTGCAGCAGCGCCGTCTCCCGCCACAGCCCAGCCTCCTGCGGGGCGATCCGCAGCATGTCCTGCGCGCAGGCCAGCGCCCCGGCCAGGTCGCCGGCCTGCTGGCGGCGGGTGCGGATGTTGTTCTGTAGCCGCAGCAGCACCCCGCGCACCGGCATCGCCGGCAGCACCGCCTCCGGCCGGGCGACGATCGCGGGGTCGGCGCGGCGCAGCAGCGCGTGCAGGTCGGCGGCGTCCAGCACCCGCCCGCGGCCGAACGGGTCGATGAACACGGCGGCGCGGTTACCGACCAGGGAGACCAGGAAATGCCCTGGGAAATCCACCCCCTGCCCCGCCCAGCCGGCGGCGCGGGCGACGTGCAGCCACAGCACGCCGAGCGCCACCGGCAGGCCGCGCCGCCGCTCGATCACGCGGATCAGGTTGGCGTTGGCGGGATCGTCATAGGTCTCGGCATCGCCGACATAGCCGTGCCGCACCGCCAGCAACTGCGCCAGCGCCGCCGCCTGCGCCAGCAGGTCGACGGCATCGATGCTGGCGGCCAGCGCCACCGCCTCGCGCGCCAGCGCGCTCAGATGCGCGCGGGCATCCAGCCAATCCGCGCTCGGCGCATCGACGCGGGCAAGCTGCAGGGCGGCATCGGCGATGTCGATCTCCGCGTCCGGCAGCGCGCCGATCGCCTCCAGCGCGGCGCGGGGATCGCTCACGCCGCCGGCTTCGCCTCCGCCGGCTCGGGGACATACAGCGCCGATCCGGCGGCGCGGAACGTCTCGCTCATCTGCTGCATCCCGGCCATCCGCTCGGCATCCGCGCGGATGTCCTGGGTGATCTTCATGGAGCAGAACTTGGGGCCGCACATCGAGCAGAAATGCGCGACCTTGTGTGCCTCCTTCGGCAGCGTCTCGTCGTGGAACTGCCGCGCCGTGTCGGGATCCAGGCCGAGGTTGAACTGGTCCTCCCAGCGGAACTCGAAGCGCGCGCGGCTGATCGCATCGTCGCGCAGCTTGGCCGACGGATGGCCCTTGGCGAGATCGGCGGCGTGGGCGGCGATGCGGTATGTGATCACGCCGGTCTTCACGTCGTCGCGGTTGGGCAGGCCGAGATGCTCCTTCGGCGTGACGTAGCAGAGCATCGCGGTACCGAACCAGCCGATCATGGCGGCACCGATCGCGGAGGTGATGTGGTCATAGCCGGGCGCGATGTCGGTGGTCAGCGGGCCGAGCGTGTAGAACGGCGCCTCGCCGCACTCGCGGAGCTGCTTGTCCATGTTGACCTTGATCTTGTGCATCGGCACGTGGCCGGGCCCCTCGATCATCACTTGGCAGCCCTTGTCCCAGGCGACCTTGGTCAGCTCACCGAGCGTTTCCAGCTCGGCGAACTGCGCGGCGTCGTTGGCATCCGCGATCGAGCCGGGGCGCAGCCCGTCGCCGAGCGAGAAGGACACGTCGTGGCGGCGCATGATGTCGCAGATCTCGTCGAACCGCTCATAGAGGAAGCTCTCGCGGTGATGCGCGAGGCACCAGCGCGCCATGATCGACCCGCCGCGCGAGACGATGCCGGTGACGCGCTTCGCCGTCAGCGGCACGTGGCGCAGCCGCACGCCGGCATGGATGGTGAAATAGTCCACGCCCTGCTCGGCCTGCTCGATCAGCGTGTCCTTGAACACCTCCCAGTCGAGCTTGTCGGGGTCGCCGCCGACCTTCTCCAGCGCCTGGTAGATCGGCACGGTGCCGATCGGCACCGGCGCATTGCGCAGGATCCAGCTTCGGATGTTGTGGATGTTCCGCCCGGTGGACAGGTCCATCACCGTGTCGGCACCCCAGCGGATCGCCCACACCATCTTCTCCACCTCCTCGGCGGCGGAGGAGGTGACGGCGGAATTGCCGATATTGGCGTTGATCTTCACCAGGAAGTTGCGCCCGATGATGACCGGCTCAAGTTCCGGGTGATTGATGTTGGCGGGAATGATGGCGCGGCCGGCGGCGATTTCCGCGCGCACGAATTCCGCGGTCACGAATTCCGGCAGCGCGGCGCCGAAATCCTCGCCGTCCGCCCGCCGTTCGGCCGCACCGGGCAATGGACCGGCGCGGCCGAGATTCTCGCGATGGGCGACGTAGATCATCTCCTCGGTGATGATTCCGGCGCGGGCGAATTCCAGT
>JAKAZX010000213.1 GCA_021826485.1 Pseudomonadota bacterium
TCTTCAGCCCATCGATCGTGGCGGGCACCAGGTCGATGCCGCCGACGGTGATCTCGCCCGGCTTCTTGCCCGCCTTCTTCAGCACGTCGGCCAGCACGCCGGTGACGCCGCCGTGCTGCGTGCCGATCGCCTTCAGCCCGGGATGGGACTGCACGTAGGCGGTCAGCACCGGGATGGCGAGCGACGGGTCGGAATTTGCTTCCTGCGTGATCTCCAGCCGGTCCACCTTCAGCCCGGCCTTCTCCAGCGTGTCGGCCAGCCCCTTCTCCGACAATCCGCGCTCGGCCTGGCTGAACACGCCATAGACCATCGCCTGATCGCCGGCCTTCAGGTGGCCGGCCGCGATCATGGCGTTGGCGGTCAGCGAGCCGCCGGCATAGAGATCGACGCCGGCATAGCCGAAGCCCTTGGTGCCGAATTCCTTTTGCAGCGGCGTCAGCGGCGAGTTGCCGTCGGTGACGACGATGCCTTCGTCCACCGCCTGCTTCACCAGATCATGGAAGGCGTCGGAGCCGGGATGGCCCATGATCACGATGCAGGTCGGCTTGGCCGCCATCGCCTGCTTGAACTGCTCGATCATCTTCTCCGGCGCCCATTGCGAGAACTGCTCATTGAGCTTGTCCACGCCCAGCGCCTTGGCCGCCGCGGCGGCGCCGGTCTGGCGGGCGAGCACCGGCCCCTCGCCGGGATTGCCGCCCATCTGCATGTAGATCGTCACACCCTTGCCCGGCGGATCGTCGGCCGCCTGCGCCAGCGTGGCGCCGGCCAGCAGTGCCGCGGCGGCGGTCGCGGCGAACAGCATTCGGTTGCGTTGCATGTGGTTTCCTCCTGGTTGGCTGCGGGGGATCAGGGTTGTCGCGGCGTCGCGCCCCCCGGCGCGACCGGCCGGCCGGCATCCCGGCGGCCGGGGCCTGGCATCCGTCCGAACCGGCGCAGCAATTCGGCGCGCCGCCCCGGTTCCTCGACGAACAGGTAGAACACGATGGCGATCAGGAAGATCAGCCCCTGCACCGTGCGCACCCACGCGCCGGTCAGGCCGGAGGCGACCAGCCCCGCCTCGATCATCCAGATGATGAAGCAGCCGAACACGGTGCCGATCAGCGTCGCGCGCCCGCCGAAGATGGAGGTGCCGCCGATCAGCACCGCGGCGATCGCGGTCAGCAGATAGCCCTGGCCCTGGTTGCCGAAATAGTTCTTGTTCTCCAGCGTCAGCATGATCGCGGCGACCGCGGCGAGCGTGCCCATCAGCGTGTAGAGGCGGATCTTCTCGCGCTCCACGTTGATGCCGACGACGCGGGCGACATCGTTGGAATCGCCGATGAACAGGATGTGCTCACCGAAGCGGTGGCGGTTCAGCACGAACCACAGGCCAAGCACGATCAGCGCCGTCCACACCGCCTGGATCGACACCTGGTCCTGCCAGGCGATCGAGTTGGGGTCGCCGAAATTGCCGACGATGAACTGCCACACGCTGCTGTCGTCGGCGCCGCGCAGCGCATAGCTCTTGCCGCCCGACAGCACGGTGGCCATGCCCGACCAGAAGAACTGCGTGCCCAGCGTGGCGATGAAGCTGGGGATGCCGATGCGCGCGATCAGCAGCCCATTGACGACGCCCACCAGCACGCCGGACGCCAGCGCGCCGACAACGGCGAGCCAGCCGAGTTCGTACTGCTTGAACAGCACCGCGAACACGTAGCCGGAGAACGCGATCACCGACGGGAACGACAGGTCGATCTCGCCCGCGCCGATCACGAAGGTCAGCCCGGCCGCAAGCAGGATCAGCGGCGGCGCGGTGGACAGCAGCGTGGTGTAGATCTGCGGCGCCAGGAACACCTCCGGCGCCGTGTACATGAACAGCGCCAGGATCAGCGCGAACACGATGATGATGGGCAGCCCCTCGATGCGGGCGAACATCTGCTTCCCCTACCGGTGCTGCTGCAGGCCGATCAGATATTCGGTCAGCTCCGGCACCGTCATATCCCGCGGGCTGACATCGGCCACGATCTCCCCCCGGTCCAGCACCACCAGCCGGTCCGCCACCTCATGCACGTGCGCGAGGTTGTGCTCGATATAGATGCAGGCGCGGCCGGACTGCTTGATGCGGCGCACGAAGTCCAGCACCTTGCGCACTTCCTTGACCGCCAGCGCCACCGTCGGCTCGTCGAGGATGATGAGGTCGGAGTTGAAATGCATCGCCCGCCCGATCGCGATGCCCTGCCGCTCGCCGCCCGACAACTGCTTGACCGTCGAATCCACCGTGATGCCGACGCCGCGGAAGCCGATGGTGTTGAGCAGGATGTCGCCGGCGATGCGCTTCTGCTCGCGGATGCGGATGAAGCCGAACCGGTTGGTGATCTGCCGGCCGACGAAGAAATTGCGCCACAGCGGCTGCTTCTCGCCGAGCGACTTGTCCTGATAGACGGTCTCGATCGACATCGCATGCGCCATGCCGACGGAATGGTGGTTGAGGTCGATCGGCCGGTCGCGCACATAGACGCGTCCCGCGCTCGGCGGGATCACGCCGGTCAGCACCTTGATGAGGGTCGATTTGCCGGCGCCGTTGTCGCCGATCAGGCCGACGATCTCGTTGCGGCCGATGGCAAGGTTGATGTCGCGCAGCGCATGCACCGCGCCGAAGAATTTCTGCACGCCTTCCATGCGCACGATATGCGTGAAGTCGCCGCCGCCGGCCGGCGCCGCCCGGTGGCTTTCGTGGCCCGCTGTCATCGGCGTCCGCGTCTCCTCCGCGCCGCGCTGGGCGGCATTTGTCAGGCATATTCGCCGCCCACCCCCCTTCTGTCAACCGGCAGCGACCCGCTCTATGCTGCCCGCAAACGAAGGGGAGGAAACCGGTCGTGAGCGAGGACCCGCATATCGTGCTCGATGCGCGCTTCGGCGCGCTGATCTTCGGCCACACCAAGCTGGAGAAGCTGTGGACCGGCGCGCGCTGGGCGGAGGGGCCGGCCTATTTTCCGGCGGGACGGTATCTGATCTTCTCCGACATCCCGAACGACCGGCTGATGCGCTATGACGAATGCAGCGGCGCCATGTCGGTGTTCATGTCGCCGTGCAACAACCAGAACGGCCATACCGTGGACCGGCAGGGCCGGCTGGTCTGCTGCGAGCATCGCGGCCGCGCGGTCAGCCGCATCGAGTTCGACGGCAGCCGGAGCGTGCTGGCCTCCCACCATCGCGGCCGGCGGCTCAACTCCCCCAACGATGTCGTCGTCAAGTCCGACGGCTCCGTCTGGTTCACCGACCCGAGCTACGGGATCGACAGCGAATACGAAGGCGACCGGTCCGCCCAGGAGCAGGACGGCTGCTATGTCTATCGGATCGACCCCGCCGGCGGCGACCCGGTGGCCGTGATCACCGACATGAACAAGCCGAACGGCATCGCCTTCTCCCCCGACGAAAGCCTGCTGTACGTCGCCGACACCGGCACCACGCACGACCCGAATTTCAAGCCGATCATCCGTGTCTTCCGCGTCAACGCGGACGGCCGCAGCGTCGGCGAGGGGCGGGTGTTCGCGACCTCCACCGCCGGGCTGTTCGACGGGTTCCGCGTCGATACCGCCGGCCATCTCTGGACCTCCACCGCCGCCGGGGTGGAATGCTACCATCCGGACGGCACGCTGCTCGGCAAGATCCCGGTGCCGGAGATCGTCGGCAACGTCACCTTCGGCGGGGCCAAGCGCAACCGGCTCTATATCTGCGGCCAGACCTCGATCTACTCGCTGTTCCTCAACACGCAGGGACCAAAATACTGTTGAACCGATGACGGCGCCGTCCGCCCGGCTGCTGGAGGTGCGCGGGGCCACCAAGCAGTTCGGTGGCACCCGGGCGCTAGACGGGGTGGACCTCACGGTCAGCCGCGGCGAGATCGTGGCGCTGCTGGGGGAGAACGGGGCCGGCAAATCGACGCTCATCAAGGCGCTGGCCGGCGTGCATGCGCTGGATGCCGGCAGCGTGCTGTATGCCGGCCAGGATGCCGGCACGGCGCTGCGCCGCCTGCCGATCGCCTTCATCCACCAGGACCTCGGCCTGATCGAGTGGATGACAGTCGCCGAGAACATCTGCCTCTCGCTCGGCTACCCGCGCCGGCGCGGGCTGGTGGACTGGGCGGCGGCGCGCCGCCGTGCGGCGCGGGCATTGCAGGCGCTGGGCGCCGATATCGACCCCGAGACGCGGGTGCAGTCGCTCAGCCGTACCGAGAAATCGCTGGTCGCGATCAGCCGCGCGCTCGCCGCCGAGGCCGAGCTGCTGGTGCTGGACGAACCCACCGCCAGCCTGCCGGCCGACGAGGTGAACCGGCTGTTCGCCAGCCTGCGCCGGCTGAAGGCGGCGGGCGTCGCCATGATCTACGTCTCCCACCGGCTGGACGAGGTGTTCGAGATCGCCGACCGCATGGTGGTGCTGCGCGACGGCCGCATGGTCGGCGACCGCACGGTGCGGGAGGCGACGCCGGAGGAGGCGATCCGCCTGATCGTCGGGCGCGAACCGGCGCAGGTGTTCCGCCGCGCCGCGGCGGCGGCGGGGCCAATGCGGCTGTCGCTGCGGGGGCTGGGCATCGACCGGGTCGGCCCGATCGCCTGCGACGTGCGGGCGGGGGAGGTGGTCGGGCTGGTCGGCCTGCGCGGCGCCGGGCAGGAAGTGGTCGGGCGGGCGCTGTTCGGGCTGGTCGCGCCGACCGCGGGCGAAATCCTGCTGGATGGCGCGCCGGTCGCGCCGCGCTCGCCGCAGCAGGCGATGGCCGCCGGCATCCATCTGGTCTGGGGCGACCGCACCGCCGGCTCGATCGTCCCCAACCTGTCGGTGCGGGAAAACATGTTCATCAACCCGACCGCCGCCGGGCGGTCCCGCTTCGCCTATGTCGCGCCGCGGCGGGAAGCGGCGGCGGCGCGCGACCTCGGCGCGCGCGTCGGGCTGCGGCCGAACGATCCGGCGATGGCGGTGGAGGCACTGTCGGGCGGCAACCAGCAGAAGGTGGTGGTCGGCCGCTGGCTGCATCTGCGCGGCCGGCTTTACGTCTTCGAGGACCCGACCGCCGGCGTCGATGTCGGCGCCAAGGCCGAGATCTACCGGCTGTTCAACGTCGCCTGCGCCGCCGGCGCCGCCATCCTGATCGTCTCCACCGATTTCGAGGAGGTCGCCAATGTCTGCCACCGCGCGCTGGTGTTCGACCGTGGCCGCGTGGTCGCCGAACTCGGCGCGGCCGATCTGTCAGTGAACGCGCTGCTGGCCGCGGCCTCCGCCAGCATCAATCCAGACGCCGCCGCGGCGCACGGGTGATCCATGCAGTCCATCCAGTCCAACGCACTTGAACCGACCGCCGGCGAACTCGCCCGGATGGGGCCGGGTGAGCGGCTGCGCCGGCTGCTGCCGGTCTATGGGCTGCCGCTGCTGACGCTGCTGCTGATCGGCCTGTTCTCCGCCCTGCTGCCGGACACGTTCCCGACGGCGCTGAACGCGCGCTCGATCCTGTCCGACAAGGCGGTGATCGCGCTGCTGTCGCTGTCCGCCATGCTGCCGATGATCGCGGGACGCATCGACCTCACGGTCGGCTACGGCATCGTGCTGTGGCACCTGATGGCGATCACCCTGCAGGTGACCTACGGGCTGCCCTGGCCGGTCGCGGTGGCACTGACGCTGCTGGCCGGCGCCGCGGTGGGACTCGCCAACGGGCTGCTGGTGGAGGTGGCGCAGATCGACAGCTTCATCGCCACCCTCGGCACCGGCACGATCCTGTATGCCATCGCGATGTGGCACACCGACGGGCGGCAGATCATGGGGACGCTGGCGCACGGGTTCATCGCCATCAACGCCACCTGGGTCGCCGGCCTGCCGATCGGGGCGTTCTACGTCGTCGGCATCGCGATCGTGCTGTGGCTGGTGACGGAACGGCTGCCGCTCGGGCGGCATCTCTATGCCATCGGCGCCAACCCCAAGGCGGCGGCGCTGAACGGCATCCCGGTGCGCGGCTATGTCATCCTGGTGTTCGTCGCCTCCGGCGTGCTGACGGCGTTCGCCGGCGTCGTGCTGGCGTCGAAGCTGCGCATCGGCCAGGCCAGCGTCGGGCTGGAATATCTGCTGCCGGCGCTGGTCGGCGCCTTCCTCGGCTCGACCACGATCAAGCCGGGGCGGGTGAACGTCTGGGGCACGCTGATCGGCGTGCTGATCCTGGCGGTCGGGATTTCCGGCATCCAGCAGTTCGGCGCGGCCTTCTTCGTCGAGCCGCTGTTCAACGGCGCGACCCTGATCGTGGCGATCGGCATCGCCGGCTATGCGCAGCGCCGCCGGTCGGCGGTGCGGCGGATCGCGGACCCCGGCGCCTGAGCACCGTGCTGCCCGCCGCCCTGCCGGCCGGCGTGACGCCGCAGGCCGCCACCCTCCGCTCGCGCGACTTCCTGCTGCTCTGGGGGGTCGGGGGCATCGGCAATGCGATGCGCTGGCTGGAGGTGCTGGCGGCGGCGCTGTTCACCCTGGACGTGACCGGCTCGCAGATGGCGGTCGCCGCGGTTTCCGCGGCGCGCAGCCTGCCGCTGATCTTCACCGCGGCACTGGCCGGCGTGCTGGCCGATGCCTTCGATCGCCGCGCCATCATCGCCGGCGGCACGCTGCTGAGCGCCGTGGCGGCCGGTGCGATCGCGGTGCTGGCCTGGAAGGGGATGCTGGCGCCCTGGCACCTGTTCGCCGCCAGCGTCGCCAGCGGCCTGGTCTATGGCACGGAGATGTCGGCGCGGCGGCGCATGGTGGGAGAATGCGTGGTGCCCCGGCTGACGGCGCGGGCGATCGCGCTGGACAGCCTGACCGGCTCGGCCAGCCGGTTCGTCGGGCCGCTGCTGGGCGGCGTCGCCTATGAAGGGCTGGGCGTCAGCGGCACCTTCGCGGCCTCGGCGCTGTTCAACCTGCTGGCGGTGGCCATGGTGGTGTGCGTGCGCCATCACCAGCCGCGGCGCGCCCTGTCGGTGGCGGCGGTGGTGACCGATCTGACCGAGGCGGCGGGGCTGGTGCGGCGGTCGGCGGTGCTGTCCACCGTGCTGCT
>JAKAZX010000214.1 GCA_021826485.1 Pseudomonadota bacterium
GCGCCTTGGCGACGAAGCGCCCGGCGAGGGCGGGGGCGAACAGGTCGCGCGCCGTCGCCTCGAACAGCGCCAGCCATTCGGGGAACAGGTCCGGCGTGATGCCGGCGACGGCGCCGTGGACGGCGACCGGATTGCCCTTGTAGCGGCCGGAGGTGAGCATCACGGAAGACCAGAACGCATACATCTTCGCCAGATGCGCGGGCCACGCGCCATCGGCGATCGCGCCCGCGAACACCGGGCCGAGCCGCGGATGGCGGCGCACGCGGGCATAGAACGCATCGACCAGCGGCGGGATGGTGGCTTCGGAAATCTCGTCGAACATCGCTCAGAGATTGGCGCGCAGCGTGGCGCAGACAAGCGCCACGTGTGCCTCCGTCAGGTCGGGATGGATCGGCAGCGCCAGGATGCGGGTGGCGACATCCTCGGCCACCGGCAGTGCCGCCCCGTCATGCGCGTCGCGATAGGCCGGCTGGTGGTGCAGCGGGCGCGGGTAATAGATCGCGCTCGGCACGCCCGCCGTCCGCAGCCCGTCCTGCACGCGGCTGCGCTGCCCGGCATCGCGCAGCAGCACCGCGTAGATCGCCCATGCGCTGGTGGCGTCGGGCACGCGCGCGGGGATGTCCAGGTGGCCGGAAAGTTCGGCATCATACCGGCCGGCGATCCGCTCCCGCGCCGCCAGTTCGTCGGCGAACACCGTCAGCTTGCTGAGCAGAATCGCCGCCTGCAACGTATCCAGCCGTCCGTTCATGCCGGTGCGCAGCACCTCGTAGCGGGTCGTGCCCTCCCCATGCGTGCGCAGGCTGCGGTACAGGGCTGCGCGGGCCGCATCCTCGGTGAACAATGCGCCGCCATCGCCATAGGCGCCGAGCGGCTTGGAGGGGAAGAAGCTGACCGCCGTGGCATCGGCGGCGCGGCCGAGCCGCTCGCCATGCAGGCTGGCGCCGAAGCTCTGCGCGCAGTCGTCGAGCGCGAACAGATGCTCCCGCGCCGCAATCGTGCGCAGCGCCGGCCAGTCCGCCGGCTGGCCGAACAGATCGACGCCGATCACCGCGCGCGGACGCAGCCGGCCGGCGCGCCGGACCTGCCCGATGCGGGCGGCAAGCTGCGCCGGGTCGAGCTGGAACGTCCGCGGGTCCACGTCGCAGAACACCGGCGTCGCGCCGAGCAGCAGCGGCACCTCCGCCGTCGCGGTGTAGGTGAAGGCGGGCAGGAACACCGCATCCCCCGGCCCGACGCCCTCGGCCATCAGGGCGATCTGCAGGGCGTCGGTGCCCGAGGAGACGGCGACGCAATGGGCGGCGCCGCAGAACGACGCGAGCTGCGCTTCCAGCTCCGCGACCTCGGGGCCGAGGATGAACTGGCAATGCTCCAGCACCGCGGCGATGCGGCGGCGCAGATCGTCGGCGATGCGCGCCTGTTGCGCCGGCAGGTCGAGAAACGGGACGGACATCGGCAAGGCGCTCCGGCGCTGGGGACCGGCGCCGAGCCTAGCACGCCCTGCCGGGGCGGGGCGACCGCCCGCCGATCAGGCGCCGCCGCGGCTCGGCAGGGCGAGGGTGCCGCCGCCGATCACCGACAACTCCCCGTCCTGGTTGCGCGCCTCCTGCGCGATATCCACCAGATGGCGGCCGTCGGCGACGCGCCGGCCGGTCACGCGGCCGTCGATGAACAGCATGTCGCCCTCCGGATTGTGGCGGCGGATCTTGCAATGGGCGTTGACCAGGAAACCGTCGTCGCCCATCCAGTTGGTCAGGTGGTGGGTGAGCCAGGAACAGCGTTCCGGCCCGTAATCATAGATGCCGGGCGCGCCGACCATGGCCGCCATGTCGGCCTCCCAGTGCACGCGCTCGGGGCAGTCGGGGATGCCGAAGCGGTTGCGGATGCCGAGGCCGGGATGTTTCGCGAACTGCCGCCAAGCCAGCTTGTTGGCGCGGATATAGAGCCCGCCCCAGCCCTGCGCGAAGGCGATGAAGCCGGTGACCGTCATCGGCCCCTTGGCCATCGTCGGCAGTTTGTCGCCGATCGCCACATCCTCCCAGTAGCGGGGGGTGGCGCCGCGGACCTCCTCGGTCTCGTACAGGCGGTAGGCGCGGTCCAGCTCCTCGGGCGCGTAGCGGCGCGGCGGGCGCGCTTTCACCTCGGTGTATTTCGTGCCGGTCTCGCGCGCCGCATCGCGGTCGGTGCGGAAGCACCAGCTATCCGCCTCCGCCACCTTGTCGCCGCCGGCGCCGAAGAACTCGACATGGTAGATCTGCTGGATGGCGCGGCCGGCGAAGCGCGTGTCGTGCTCCACCAGGTCGGCGAGCCGGGCGGTGGTGGTCACGGCCTCGCCGCGGCGCAGCCAGCGATGCCAGGTCCAGTTCGCGCCGGCCCACATGGCATGCACGCCGGCGAGCCCGCCGACATAGCCCGAGATGATGCGGTTGGTGGCGAACAGGAAGCTCGGCAGCGCGACGACGCCGCCGAGCGGCGAGCGTTCGGCATAGGCCGGGTCGCACCACAGGGGATTGTCGTCGCCGATGCCGTGGGCGAAGTGGCGGATGTTGTCGCGCGTCGCCTCGTAGCACCAGGGTTCCAGCGTCTCCTCGATCGGCACGCCGATGCGGCGGCGCAGATCGTCCAGCGCCTCGTCGGTGATCTTGGGGAACAGGCGGGTGGCGGGTTCGGACATCGGGATTACCTCGGCTGCGCGTCCTGCATATCGGCGCGTTCGCGGTCGCGCAGGATCTTGCGGTTGACCTTGCCGGCCGGCGTCTTCGGCAGTTCGGCGACGAAGGCGACGGCGCGGGGATATTCGTGCTGGCTGAGCCGTGCGCGAACCAGCTCCTGCAATTCGCGCGCGAAGCCGTCGCTGCCGGCGCGGTCGCTGACCACGAACGCCTTGACGATGTGGCCGCGCAGCGCATCGGGCACGCCGATCGCCGCTGCCTCGCGCACGTCGGGATGCTTCAGCAGCGCGTCCTCGATCTCCACCGCGCTCATGGTCCAGCCGGCGGAGATGATGACGTCGTCGGCGCGGCCGGCGTGATGGAAGTAGCCGTCGGCATCGATGCGGCCGAGATCCTTGGTGGGAAACCAGGCGTCGCGCCGCCACACCTTGATCTCGCCGATCTCGCCGGGCGCGCAGTCCTGCCCGTCCGGGCGCT
Source organism: Pseudomonadota bacterium (assembly GCA_021826485.1). Taxonomy (GTDB): domain Bacteria; phylum Pseudomonadota; class Alphaproteobacteria; order Acetobacterales; family Acetobacteraceae; genus JAFKFJ01. Next base: position 3,147 of record JAKAZX010000214.1, read on the forward strand.
GCACCGCGACCCGCACGCCCGGCGGCGGCTTGCCGAGTGCGCCCGGCTTGACGGTGAAATCCGCCGCGCCGGGATAGTTCAGCAGGATCACGCCGACCTCGGTGGTGCCGTAGATACTGCATGCCGGCACGCCGAACGTCGCCGCGATGAAGTCCAGCGTCGCGCTGTCGATCGGCTCCCCGGTGTAGGAAAGCTTGGCGATGGAATAACGGAACTCCTGCGCGCGGCCGGAGGAGCGGAGCATCCGGTAATGCGTGGAGGCGGCGGACAAATTGGTCACCGCCTGTTCCTCGAGCGCGCGCGCCAGCCGCAGCGGATCGAAGCGGCCGGCATAGGCGCCGGTGGTGATGCCGAGCGCCAGCGGCGCCAGCGTGCCGTGCCACAGCCCGTGTCCCCAGGCCGGCGAAGACGGACAGAAATAGCGGTCGCCGGGGCGGATGCCGGTGCCGTACAGCGCCGCCAGCATCAGCACCACGATGGCGCGATGGGTGTGGCGCACCGCCTCGGGCAGTTCGCGCGTGGTGCCGGAGGTGTACTGGAACACCGCCAGATCGTCGGCGGCGGTGTGCCAGTCGTAGTGCGGCGGCAGGCGGCCGAGCGTATCCAGCAGCGCCGCATCGGCGATCACCACCTCCAGCCCTGGAATGCCCTGCGCGGTCGCCGCCTTGTCCGGCGTGGTCAGCAGCAGCCGCGGCGTGCAGTCGGCGACGCGCAGGCGCACGCCGTCGGCGCCGAACAGCGTGAACAGCGGCACCGCGATGGCGCCGCGCTTCATCGCCCCGAACAGCGCCGCATAGAACAGCGGCGACGGGTCCAGCATGATCGCGACGCGATCGCCCGGCGCGATGCCGCGCGCCGCCAGCCAGTGCGCGAAGCCCGATGACAGGCGGGCGAGTTCGGCGAATTCCAGCGCCTCCTCCCGCCCGTCGGCATGGGCGATGCGGATGGCGGTGCGGCCGGTTGCGGCGTGCCGGTCGAGGCATTCATGGGCGATGTTCAGGCGGGCGCGGTCGCCGTCGAACAGCGCCCACAGCGCCGCCGGCGAAGCGTGGCGCTGGGCGTCGTCGTAGCGCGTGAACGCGGTCAGTTTCCCCATCGGGCGGTAAGGGAGCGTCCCGGACGGGGATTGTCAATACGCAAAACTGATTGTATGGAGACAAACCATGTCCCGCCTCGCCGCCGCCGAACCGCCCGCCCCGCGCCACCGGCCGCCGCTGCCGGCCCGGCCGGCCGCCGCGGTGCGCGACGTGCCGGCGGTCACCCGCGCCGTCGCCATCCTGCGCCTGCTGGCGAAGACGGAGGCGCCGCTGGGCGTGCTGGCGATCGCCCAGGCGCTCGACATCATCCCCAGCACCTGCCTGCACATTCTGCGCGCCCTGGTGCGCGAGGAGCTGGTCGCCTGCGATGCGGCCACCAAGCGCTATTCGCTGTCCGCCGGCATCCTGGCGATCGCCGGCCGCATCATCGGCAAGAACGGGCTGGCCGAGGCGATGCAGGGCGATCTCGATGCGCTGGCGCGCCGCTTCGGCGTCACCGCGGTCGGTGTGGAGGCGGCCGGGCTGGCCCATATGGTCGTCGTCGCGCTGTCGCGCGCCGATGCCGGGCTGCGGCTGCATGTCGATATCGGCAGCCGGTATCCGGCGCTGATCAGCGCCACCGGCCGCTGCGTGGCGGCGTTCGGCGGCTACGATCCGGCGGCGCTGGAGGCGGGATTCCGCGCGCTGCGCTGGGACCGTCCGCCGACGCTCGAACAATGGCGCGCCGATGTGGAGGCGACGCGGGGGCTCGGCTATGCGGTCGATGAGGGCTGCTACATCTCCGGCGTCACCATCATCGCGGCCCCGGTGCTTGGCGCGCATGGCCTGCGCCACTGCCTGGTCACGGTGGGCATGAGCGAGCAGGTGCAGCGCCAAGGACACGCGACGATCGGGGAAAGTCTGCGCGACGCGGCGACGAGACTGTCTGGCGTGACGCCGGGCGGGCGGTAAACAGGAAGCGCGGCCGAAGGCCGGCGAAGCGACGGGAGGAAACAAATCGCATGACCCAGATCACACGGCGGCGCGTTCTGGCCGCCACGACGGCCTCGGCGATCGGCGCGGCGCTGCCCCGCCGCAGCCGCGCCGCCGCCCCGGTCCGGCTGGGGGCGTCGCTGTCGCTCACCGGCCGCTTCTCCGACTCCGCGAAATACACGCAGGAAGGCTATCTGCTCTGGGTCGATCAGGTGAACGCGGCGGGCGGCCTGAACGGCGCGCCGGTGCAACTGACGATCTATGACGACGAGAGCAACCCCGACACCGGCCGGGTGCTGGCGCAGCGGCTGATCGACCGCGACGGCGTGGTCGCGATTCTCGGCCCCTATTCCAGCCCGATCACCGATGCCGAGGCGGTGGTGGTGGAGCGCGCCGAAGTGCCGATGCTCGGCACCATCGCCTCGGACAGCAGCATCTGGACGCGGCGGCATTTCCGCTGGAGCTTCCAGGCCTTCCCGTCCTCCGACTACGACCACGAAGGGTTCCTGAAGATCGTCCAGGCCAAGGGCGATGCGAAGAAGGTCGCCATCGTGTTCGAGCAGTCGCCGTTCTCGATCGCGGCGAAGGACTGGGCCGTTTCGAATGCCGCGGCGATGGGGCTGACCATCGAATCCTTCGGCTACGCGCCCGGCGCGCAGGATTTCCGTTCGATCATCGAGCGCATCGTCGGCTTCGGCGCGCAGGCGGTGTCGATGGGCGGCTATTACCAGCCGAGCATCGCGCTGACCCGGCAGATGGCCGAGCGCGGCTTCAATCCGGCCGGCTACCAGTTCATCGAGGCCGCCAACGGCACCACCAAGGACGCGCTGGGCGCCAACGCGCAGGGCATCTTCGGCCGCACCGCCTGGGAGGCGAGCGTGGACACCCCGGCCAACCGGGCGTTCGTTGCGGCGTACCAGGCACGCTACCAGCGCACCCCCTCCTACCATTCCGCCGCCGCCTACGCCGCCGGAGAGACCATCGCCGCCGCGATCAAGGCGAAGGGCACGGACCGCGCGGGCATCCGCGACTTCCTGGCGGCGACCGCGGTGCCGACGGTGATGGGCAGCTTCCGGGTGAACGACCGCGGCCAGCAGATCGGCTACCGCTACACCGTGATCCAGTGGCAGGACGGCACCTCCCGCGTGGTCAGCGCCGGGGGCGCCGCGCCGATCATCTGGCCGAAGCCGCAATGGAGCTGACCGGCGGGATGCGGCCGTGACGCTGACGCTCGGGCTGCAACTGCTGGTCAACGGCGTCGTCGTCGGCGGCCTGCTGGGGCTGGTGGCGCTGGGCCTTGCGCTGATCTTCGGCGTGATGCGGCTGATCAATTTCGCGCATGGCGAGTTCATCACGCTCGGCGCCTACACCACCTGGCTGCTCGCCGGCGGCCTTGGCCTGTCGCCGCTGCTGGGCATCCCGCTCGGCTTCGTGCTGGCCGCGGCGATCGGCTGGGGCGTGCAGGCGCTGCTGCTGTCGCGGCTCGCCGGGCGCCCGCCGCTCGACATGCTGATGGCGACCTATGCGCTGTCGATCATCGGCCTCGGCCTGTTCGCGCTCGGCTTCGGCGGCGATTTCCGCAGCTATGCGGCGGGACCGACGGGCGATCTGCGGATCGCCGGCGTGTCGATCGGGCTGCGCAGCCTGACCGTGCTGGTGGTCTGCCTGCTGCTCGCCGGGGCGATGCTGGGCCTGCTGCGGTCGGCGCGCAGCGGGCTGGCGCTGCGGGCGCTGGCGCAGAACCGGGATGCGGCGGCGGCCAGCGGCATCGACGTGCGGCGGGCGGAGCGGCTGACCTTCGCGCTGGCGGTCGGGCTGGCGGCGGCGGCGGGGTCGCTGGTCAGCCTGATCGGCACCACGACGCCGCAGGTCGGGCG
>JAKAZX010000002.1 GCA_021826485.1 Pseudomonadota bacterium
CAGCCGCGCCGCCGCCCGGGAACTGCCGCCCTCCGACGTGCTGGAGATCGCGCCCGACCGCGCCGCCGCGGCGGCCGCCTTCGGGCGGGCGCGCGCGGCCGGCCGGACCGAGCTGGACGCGGCGGAGGCGGCGGCGGTGCTGGCCGCCGACGGCACCGCGCCGCCGCCGCCGCTGCCGCTGACGGTCGCCGACGATGCCGTGTTCGGGCCGGTCATCACGCTCGGCGACGGCGCCGCGGCGCTGCACGACCTGCCGCCGCTCAATCTGCCGCTGGCCCGCGCCCTGGCGCGCCACGCCCTCGGCCGGGCGGACGAGGCGCTGGCCGACCGGCTGGTGCGCGTCAGCCAGCTCGTCGTCGATGCGCCGGAGATCGCGGCACTCGATCTCACGAAGGGCGGCGGCGTCGTGCTGCGCCTGCGGCCGGCCGGCACGGCGGCGCCGAAACTCGCCATCGCCCCCTACCCGGCCGAACTCGCCGCCCCGTTCACTGGCGGGGACGAAACGTTCCTGATCCGGCCGATCCGGCCGGAGGATGCCGCCGCCCACGCGGCCTTCTTCGCCCGCCTGCCGCCGCAGGACGTGCGGTTCCGCTTCTTCAGCGCCGTCCGCGAGCTGTCGCGCGAGCAGGTGGCCCGGCTGACCCAGGTGGATTACGACCGGGAGATCGCCTTCCTCGCGGTGCGGGAGGCCTCGGCCGAGACCGTCGGCGTCGCCCGGCTCGTCTGCGATGCCGCCGACGGCGCGGCGGAATTCGCCATCGTGGTGCAGCCGGACGTGAAGGGCCGCGGGCTTGCCGCGCATCTGATGCGCCGGCTGATCGGCTGGGCGCGCCAGCACGGCGTGACCGAGATCGTCGGGCAGGTGCTGGCGGACAATGCGCCGATGCTCGGCTTCGTGCGCCATCTCGGCTTCACGCTGCACCGCGTGCCGGACGATGAGACGGTGGTGGAGGCGCGGCTGCCGATCGGCGCCGCCGGGTAGCGCTCGACCGGCGCGGCCGGCCTGGGTTAGGGTCGCGTAATGGCCTCCTCGCTCGCGGCACTGCCCGCCTTGCCCTCCGCCGCCGCCGCGCGACGCCGTGCCATCTGGTGCGTGCTGGGCGAAGGCTTCTGCTTCGCGATCGCCGCCGCCCTGATCAAATCGACGCGGCCGACCGCAATTCCGATCAGCGAAATGGTGGTGATCCGCAGCGTCGTGATTTCGCTGGTCATGGCAGCCATGCTCGGCCGTGCGCCGGGCGGCTTTGCCGGGATGCTGCGCACGCGCCATCCGCTCGGCCATCTGGTGCGCACGGTGCTCGGCTTCTTCGCCATGCTCACTTCCTATCTCGGCTATCTGCGGCTGCCGCTGGCGACGGTGACGGCGCTGAACTTCGCCATGCCGATGTTCCTCACTGCCCTGTCGGTGCCGCTGCTGGGCGAGCGTGTCGGCTGGCGGCGCTGGCTTGCCGTGCTGGCCGGGTTCGCGGGCGTGCTGCTGATCGTGCGGCCGTGGCGGGACAATGTGGGCGGCGCGCCGCTGTCCGTCGTCGGGCTGGTGCTCGGCGGCGTGTTCGCCTGGGCGCTGACCACCATCACCATCCGCCGCCTCGGCGCGGCCGGGGAGCGCAATGCGACCATCGTGCTGTGGTACGCGCTCGGCAGCCTGGTGATCTCGCTCGCGATCGCGCTGCCGGCCTGGGTGATGCCCAGCGCGCGCGAAGCGGCGCTGCTGATCGCCGCCGGGCTGGTGACCGCGGCGGCGCAATGGCTGATGACCGAGGGCTATCGCGGCGCCGAGGCAACCGCGGTGGCGCCGTTCGAATACGGCGCGATCGTGCATGCGACGCTGCTCGGCGCGCTGCTCTGGGGCGAATGGCCGGACCGCACCAGCATCGCCGGCATCGCCGTGCTGGTGGCCGCCGGCCTGTATATCTGGCAGCGCGAGACGCGAGTGCGGCGGACATGACGGAGGATGTCGCCGGCACGCTGATCCACGAGCTGACATCGCCGCTGTTCGCCATCCCGCCGCCGCGCATCGACAATGCGGACATCATCCCGCCCGATGTCGCCCGGCGGTGCGGCGGCGCATGGCACCACGGCGCGTTTGCCGCGCGGCCGGTGACCTTCCGCCTGCTGCGCGACGTGCTGGTGGCGCAGGAGGGCCTGGTGTTCACCCGCGCGCTCGATCTGGTCGCCGCCAGCGTCACCGGACATGCGCCGGCGCTCGTGGCGCAGGGACGCGCCGACGTGGCCGCGGCGATCGCGCGCGGCGATGCGCCGGTGCTCGACGGCACGCTGATCCTCTGCAAGAAGCGCGGCGTCGGCAACTATGCCCACTGGCTGCTGGAAATGCTGCCCAAGGCGGCGCTGGCGCGGGACCATCTCGCGCTGCCCGACATGCGCTTTCTGGTGGCCGATGTCGTCGGCCCGCTCGGCCGCGCGATGCGCGACAGCCTGGGCTGGCTCGGCATCGCGGAGGCCGCGATCGTGCCCACCGGCACCGCGCCGGTCCTGGTGCCGCGCCTCGTGCTGATCGACGGGCTGACCGAGCATGGCGGCTACATGTCGCCGCTGGCGGTGGATGCGGTGCGGCGGGCGGCGGCGGCCATCGCGCCAGCGGCGCCGCAGCCGCTCTATGTTCCGCGTCTGCGATCCGGACCGCGCATGTTCGCCGACGAAAGCGCGGTGATCGCCCGCGCCCGCGCCGCCGGGTTCGCGGCGTTCGATCCGGGGGACGTGCCGATCGCCGCCCAGGTCGCGGCGTTCGGCGCAGCGCCGCGCGTGGCGGGGGTGATGGGCGCCGGGCTTGCCAACATCGTGTTCGCCCCGCCGGGCTGCGAGGTCACCGTGTTCGCGCCCGCGGCGATGCCGGATACGTTCTTCTGGTTCATTGCCGGGCTGTGCGGCCTGCGCTACCGGGAAATCCGCTGCCTCGCGGCCGGCCCGCCGACCGGCATCGTGCCGTGGGATGCACCGCTGCAACCGCCGCCGCAGTTTGGGGAAGTGTTCGCGTCCATGCCGTCCGCGCCTCCCGTTCCGCAGGCGACGCTCAATCTGCCGTTCCGCGATGTCGTCGCGGATTTCGAAAGCCTGGGCGACAACTGCGAATTCGGGCTGGTGCAGCGCGCGGCGGGGCTGGAGCCGCTGGGCTTCTTCCGCTTCAACTTCGCCCACATGGCACCGCTGTTGCGCGCACTCGACAGCGATTTCGCCGATGCCGCCGATCCCGAGCGCGTCGAAATCTACGCCGAACCGCCGCCGAACCATGAATACATGGTGCGCATCCGCGGCTACGGCTTCCAGTACCATACCGAGCGGCGCGAGGGGGAGATCACGCCGCAGGCGCTGCATGCGCAGCAGGTCCGCGCGATCGGCCTGCTGGTGCGCAAGATGCTGGAGGATCTGCGCGCGGCCGAGAAGATCTTCGTGCGCAAGGGCGAGGATTCGACGCGGGTCGAGGACATCCGGCCGCTGCTGGCGGCGCTGCGCCGGCACGGGCCGGCCACGCTGCTGTGGGTTGCCGCCGCCGACGGCAGCGCACTGCCGGGCACGGTGGAAGTGCTGGAGCCGGGGCTGCTGAAGGGCCATATCAGCCGCTTCGCGCCCTACCACCGTGCCTATGACATTGCCGATGAGTGGGTGGACATCTGCTATGGCGCGCATCTGCTGTGGCGGGAACGGGCGCCGGCCGGCACCGTCATCCGTGGCGCCACCCGCAGCGTCGCGCCGGCGCGTCGCCCCGCATCCGGCCTGGCCGACGCCGCGCGGAACGCGCGGATGCGCCCGGACGCCGCGCCGCCGCCCCGGCCACCGGTGACGGCACTGGCCGAGCTTGCGCCCACGCTCGACCCCCTCCCCGACGGCCGGCCGCGCATTGAGCCGCACCCGCTGCTGGCGGCGGAGACGCTCGATCTGCCGCCCTTCGCCTTCGGGCCGCTGGAGGCGCCGGCGGCGCAGGCGGAATCGGCCGCCGGCCGCATCGTCGCGCCCGCCCTGCCGGCCTGGATCCTGCGCGACGTCGAAGTGCATGGCAGCCACGGCGCCGTCACCCTGGACGCGACCGCCATCGCCGAGACCGTCCGCCATGTCGATCCCGGCCACCTGCCGCGCTTCGACCGGCCGCACGCGGCGACGCTGCCCGTCGCCTACCATCTGCTGCCGGGCGATCCGGACAGCTATTTCCTGTGGCTGACCGAAGCGCTGTTCCGCTTCGGTGCGGCGCAGTTCACCGCCCTCGGCTCCGTGCAGCAGGCGCCGGGCGGGCCGGTGCTGCTGGTGCCGGAACTCGACCGGTTCTGGAAATGGGAGACGCTGAACGACTTCGTGCCCGGCGAGGTGCCACGCATCGCGCTGTCCGCCGCCGCCCGCTTGGTGGTGCAGCGGCTGTTCTACGTCCCCGGCCTGGATGCGGCTTCGGTTCCGCGGCGGGTGGTGCTGGCGGGGTTCGATGCGCTGGCGACGCGCTGCGGCCATCCGCCGGCCGCCCCGCCGGCGCGCTGGCGGCGCGTGTATCTTTGCCAGCCGGCCGGGGATTCGCCGCCGCTGCTGAACGAGGCCGCGATCATCGCGCAACTGGCCGAAGCCGGCTTCGTCGCCGTCACGCTCAGCGACCTGTCGATCCCGTTGCAGGCGCGGCTGTTCGCCGAGGCGTCCCACATCATCGCGCCGCACGGGCCGGGGCTGGCGAATATCGGCTTCTGCGGCGCCGGCGCCGCGCTGTGCGAACTGCAATCCATCCGCCGGCCGCGCTGGCGCTACCGCCGCCTCGCCGCCCTGCGCGGGCTGCATTACGGCTGCCTGCTCGGTGCCCCGGCATTGCAGGCGGAGGCGCCGCATGCCGGCTTCTGCATCGCGCCGGACGCGCTGGCGGCGCTGCTGCGCGACCCGCGCTTCAGGCCGGCCTGAAACCCAGGCTGGCGGCGTGCCGCGGCACCGCGGCCGCCAGCGTCGAACGGCCGGCGAGCGTGCGGGTGCGCAGCGCCGCCATCGCCTCGGCCGCGTCGGCCAGCGCCGCCGCCTCGTCGAACGCCAGGATGCGGCCGTCGCGCAGCACCCAGGCGCCATCGACCATCGCGGCGGTGACGTGTTCCGGCCCGGCATGCTGCACCAGCGCGTCCGCGCTGGCATCGAAGGCGAGCGTGGCCGCCGCGCCCCGCCGCACCAGCACGAGGTCGGCAAGCTGCCCCGGCGCGATCCGCCCCAGCTCCCCGGCGCGATCGAGCACGCCGGCGCCATTGCGCGTCGCCATCGCCAGCGCCTCCGCGCCGTGCGGCCAGGTGCGATGGTCGGCATCGGCGACGCGCGGCAGCATCATCGCCAGCCGCATCGTCGCGAAATGGTCGTGCCGGCCGCCGGTGTTCGACGAATCGGTGCCGAGCGCGACCGGCAGGCCGGCGTCGCGCGACTCGGCCAGCGGCAGGATGCCGCTGCCCAGCATCAGGTTGCTCGCCGGATTGTGGACCAGCGTGACGCCGTGCGCCGCCAGCACCTCCCGCTCGGCGCGGGAGAGCCAGATGCCGTGCGCGACCGACAGATTGCCGTCCAGCAGCCCCTCCTGCGCCATCGCCGCGACCAGACCGCCGGGATACAGCCGCGCGCCGATCTCCGCCTGCGCGCGCGTCTCCATCAGGTGCGTGTGCACGGCCACCCCGTGGCGATCCCGCAACTCGCGCCACAGCGCCCAGGCCCGGGCGGAGCAGCGCTGCGGTGCGTTCGGGCCGAGCAGCACGCGCACCCGGCCGGACCCGCCCGCCGCGCGGGCCGCCATTTCGGCGAAGCGCACCGCATAGGCGTCCGGGTCCAGCACCGGCGCGCCGCCGGCAATGCCGGCCACGTCGGGCGGCAGATGCACGCCCAGCAGCGTCTCATCGCCGGTATCGTGCAGGAACGGCGCATAGCCGACGCGCAGGCCGCTCGCCTCGTGCGCCGCGATCGCCGCATCCGCCAGATGCTGCATCGGCGAATGGTCGATCCAGCCGGTGATGCCGGCGCGGATGCGTTCCGCTGCCCCCAGCAGCACCGCCGCGCGCAGCGTCGCCGCGGTGAAGGCGCGGCCGTACAGCACCGTGAACAGCGCCCACAGTTCCAGCGGCATCGCATTCTCGGTGCCGCGCAGCAGGGTCGCGTAGCCGTGCGCATGTGCGTCGATCAGGCCGGGGATCAGCCAGTGGCCGCGCCCGTCCTCGATCCGCGTCGCCCGCGCGCGCAGCGCCGCACGGTCGTCCACGCGCGTCGCCACCGCGGCGATGCGGCGCCCCTGCACCAGCACGCTCGCCTCGGCGAAACGGCCGCCGGGCGGCGGCTCATCCAGCAGCGCAAAGGCGCCATCGATCACGAGTTCCGTCACTTCGCGCGTTCCAATTCCGGCAGACTGGTTTTCAACGTGTCCAGGAGGGCGCTGGCCGCCGGCAGCAGCGTGCGCCGCGCCGGCGCATAGAGGCCGAGCTTCAGCGCATTCAGCTTCGGTGATTCAAGGCGCAGCCACTGCAACTGGCCCTCCGCGATCTCGCGGCGGAAGCCCATGCGGGTGAAGAAGGCGACGCCCATGCCGGCCTGCACAGAGCGGCCGAGCATCGCCAGCGAATTGGACAACAGCCGCCGGCTGGCGCCGGCGCAGAACGCGGCGAAATCGGGGTCGATCTCGGCCGGCAGCGTCTCGTGCTGCAACAGCACCGGCCGCCCGGCGAGGGCGGCGAAGGTCACCGGCTGCACCCGCCGCAGCGGATCGTTATGGGCGGTCAGCAGGCCGATCGGCGTCGAGACCGCGGCGACCAGCTTCACCGCGGGGCTCGCGGGGGCGACGAAGGTGAGGCCGAGTTCCGCCTCCCCGGCGACGATTTCCTGGAACACCGCGGTCGGTGCTGCGGTCTGCACGGAATAGCTGACGGCGCCGTGGTTGGTCGCGAAGCGCGCCAGCACGCGCGGCAGGAAATCCACCAGCAGGCTGTCCAGCGCGACGATCCGCACATGCCCGCTGCGCAGCCCGCGCAGCCCGTCCAGCTCCGCCAGCAGCCGTTCGTAGCTGCCGAGCGTGTCGCCGACATGGCGCAGCAGCAGCGCGCCGGCCGGGGTCGGCCGCACGCCCTGCGGCAGCCGGTCGAACAGCCGCACGCCGAGCTGCGCCTCCAGCGCCAGCAACTGCCGGTTCACCGCGGTCGAGGCGACGTTGAGCCGCAGCGCCGCGCGACGGATGGAGCCGCTGCGCCCGATCTCCCGCACATAGCGCAGGACGGTCGCGTGCATCAGCGCCCGGACCAGACCGGGGCGCGCTTCTCGCGGAAGGCGCGCACGCCTTCCTCCCCGTCCGCCGATTGCAGGCATTCGATCAGCGCCGGCAGCCGCATCGCCTGCGCCGCGGCCGGCGCAAGCTCCGCGGTGCGCCGCACCGTCTGCTTGATGGCGCGCAGCGATAGCGGCGCGCAGGCGAGGATGTCGGCGAGCCAGCGATCGACCGCGGCATCCAGTTCGGCGCGCGGCACCACCTCGTTCACCAGCCCCATCGCCCGCGCCTCCGCCGCCGCAATGCGCCGGCCGGTCAGCAGCATGCCCATCGCCTGCCGGTGCGGCACCTGCCGCTGCAGCAGGACCATGCCGCCATCCAGCGGCAGCCGGCCGACGCGCGGTTCCGGCAGGCCGAAGCTCGCGGTCTCGGCGGCGATCACCAGGTCGCAGCCCAGCACCATCTCGAACCCGCCGCCCAGCGCATGGCCGTTGACGCGCGCGATCACCGGGATGTCGAGCGTGCTGCGCAGCGCGATGCCGCCGAACCCCGCCGGCCGCGCCGCCGCCCAGTATTCCAGGCCGGAGCGGCCGACCGATTTCATGTCCGCCCCGGTGCAGAAGGCCCGCTCCCCCGCGCCGGTCAGCACCACCGCGCGCACGTCCCGATCCGCCTCCAGAAGCTGCCAGATCGCTTCCAGCTCGGCCTCCGCCGCCGCATCCAGCGCGTTCAGCACCTCCGGCCGGTCGATGGTGACGCGCGCGACATGCCCGGCAATGTCCAGCCGGACGGTCATGCCACCACCCCGTCGGCGCGCAGGCCGGCAATCGCCTCCATCGTGTAGCCGTGCTGCTCCAGGATCGCCGCACCATCCGCACCCAGCGCCGGCGGCGGATAGCGCAGCGCGGTCTCGCCGGCCGACAGATGCACCGGCGAGCCGACCAGCCCAAGCGAATCGCCGCGCATCACCATGTGGTTCACCGTCGCCTGTTCGTCCTCCAGCGCCTCGCCCAGCGTGCGCACCGGCGCGCACAGCAGGTCGCGCGCCTCCAGCCGCTCCAGCCAGTGCGCGGTGCTGGCGGTGGCGATGCGGGCGCGCAGGATGTCGTGCAGCGCGGCGCGGTGCTGGCGCGCCACGTCCAGGCTGGCGAAGCGCGGATCGGCGGACAGGTCCTCCAGCCCCAGCGCGAGGCAGATTTCGCGCAGCGGATTGGCCTTGAACGCGCCGACGATCACCACCGCGCCGTCGGTGGTGGCGAACGCGCCGGTGAACGGCATCGCGCCCCAGGAAAACTCGCGCTGGCGCATCAGCCACATCGCCGCTTCCTGCATCTGCATCGCCAGCATACTGTCGTACAGCGAGACTTCGACGCATTGCCCGCGCCCGGTGCGCTCGCGTTGCAGCAGCGCAACCAGGATGCCCTGCACCAGATGCATCCCCGCCGAGTAGTCGGCAAGTGCTGTGGGGTAGATGGTCAGCGGCTCCGACGGGTCGCATTTGCGCGCCATCACGCCGCTCATCGCCTGCGCCAGGATGTCCTGCCCGCCCTTGTGCGCATAGGGTCCGGCGGTGCCGAACCCGGTGCCGAAGGCGAAGATGATGCGCGGGTTGATCGCCGACAGTGTGTCGTAGCCGAGGCCCATGCGCTCCATCACGCCGGCGCGGAAATTGTTGACCACGACATCGGCGCTTTCCACCAGCCGGCGCGCGATCGCCAGCCCCGCCTTGGCCTTCAGGTCCAGCGCGATGCTGCGCTTGTTGCGGTTGAGGCTGCAGAACACCGGATTGAGCGGCCCCGCCGGATCGTCGATCGAGGTGCGCGATAGGTCGCCGGCGCCGATGCGCTCGATCTTGATGACATCGGCGCCCCAGTCGCCGAGCATCTGCGTGCAGCAGGGGCCGAGCATGACCTGGGTGAAGTCGATCACCCGCACGCCGGCCAGCGGCAGTGCCGTCTTTTGCGTCAACGCCTCGCTCCTTCCGTTCACCGGCGCATCCGGCGGGCTCATTGCGCCGCCACCAGCGCCACCTCCGCGCCCGGGTCGGCACCCTGCGCACGCAGCCGGCGCTGCAACGCGCCGACATCGACATTCCGCACCGCGACGCCGGATGCCAGCGCCAGCGCCGCCGCGGTGCCGGCGGCCTCACCCATCGCCATGCAGGGCGGGATTTCGCGCGACACCTTCTGCGCCGGCGGCGTCGCCGAATAATGCCGCCCGGCGACCAGCAGCCCTTCGATCCCGCGCGGCAGCAGCGCGCGATACGGCGTGTAGTAGTCGCGCCCGCGCGCGATGCTGTCGGGGAAGCGCACGCGGCCGGCGACATCCTCCTTCGTCACCACGTACTCGCCTTCCAGCAGCCGCGTCTGCCGCACGCCGGTCTGCGGCGCGATATCGACGATGTGGCAGTGGGCGAAGCCGGGAATCTTCGCCCGCGCATACTCCACCATCGCGTGGATGCGGCGCCGCCCCTCGAACTCGGCTTCCGTCAGATCCTCGATGCGCAGCCCGTCCAGCCCGGTCATGTGCGGGCAGTTGCACCACACCACGCCGGGCAGCGGCGTCTTCAGCCACCAGTAATCCCACGAGCCGCCGATGATCCGCCGCGCCTCCTTGTCGATCGCCTCGAACTCGGCCGGATGCTCGAACTGGAAGCGCTCCGCCGCGTCGGTATCGACGCCGCCGAGGCGGAACACCGTCGTCACCATGTAGCCGGCATGGACATGCGCGGCGCCGGCATCCGCCGCCACGTCCAGGTCGCCGGTCGCGTCGATCACGATGCCGCCCAGGATCGCCTGCCGCCCCGCCTTGCCGTCCACCACAACGCCGGCCATCGCGCCGTCCCGCACCAGCGCGTGGGAGAACCAGCTATGCAGCCGGAGCTGCACGCCCGCCTCCTGCACCATCTCGTCGGACACGCGCTTCCAGCCGTCGGGATCGAACGATGCGGCATAGCAGATCGGGTGCGGGCGGGTGCGCACGTTGAAGTCGAACAGGCCCCAGCGCGACCATTTGCGCCACATCGCCGGGTCGTGCCCGCGCTCGGGCTCCGGCGGATAGACCGCAAGCCCGTAGCGACGCAGCCGCTCGATCATCTCCTCGCACAGGCCGCGCACGCTGATCTCAGCGCCTGCGCACATGTCGTCCAGCACCAGCACCATGCCGCCGGAGGCAAGGCCGCCGAGATACGGATAGCGTTCCAGCAGGCAGACGGAGGCCCCGTTGCGCGCCGCCGCGACCGCCGCACTGAACCCGGCCGGCCCGCCGCCCACCACCACCACGTCCGCCCGCGCCGCGACCGGCACGCGCCGCCCGGGTTCGTCCACGAAGTCGGTCATGCCGATGCTCCTGTCATGCCGCTGCAATCATCCCTCAACACTGCCCCCTCTCCGCCCCTGGGGGCGGAGAGGGCCGGGGTGAGGTGGGGGAACCCGCACAAGCGTCCCGTATTTGCTCCAGCACGCCCGCACAGTTGCCGAGAACCTCGTTGTTCCAGAACCGGATCACCCGATAGCCATGCGCCGCGAGCGACGCGGACCGTGCCGCATCGGCGGCCTGCTGCGCTGCGTGCTGCCCGCCGTCAATCTCGATCACCAGCTTCGCCGCGGGACATGCGAAGTCCGCAATATGTCCACCGATCGGATGCTGCCGGCGAAACCGCCACGGCAGCACCGCTTCGCGCAGCGCGCGCCACAACAGCCGCTCGGCGTCCGTGCCATCCCTGCGCAGGCGGCGTGCGATCCGTGTCCTCGCCCGCACCGTCATCGTCGATCCCCCACCTCACCCCAACCCTCTCCGCCCCAAGGGGCGGAGAGGGAGTCTCGACGCTTCACCGTCCCTCTCCGATCCGGCCGCCCTGCCCCTCTCCGCCCTCGGGGGCGGAGAGGGCCGGGGTGAGATGGGGGAACCCGCACGCCCACCTCACGCCGCCACGCCCGCGTCCCAGCGCACCACCAGCCGCTCGATCAGCCGGATCACCAGGAAGAACAGCACCGAGAATGCCGAACCGCACAGCACCGTCGCGTACAGCAGCGCCGAGTCGAAGTTGTAGGTCGCCTGCACGATCAGCGCGCCGATGCCGACCTGTGAGCCGATCCATTCGCCGACGATCGCGCCCACGGTTGCCGTGCTGGCCGCAATCTTGAGGGCGGAGAACAGGAACGGCAGCGAGCTTTGCAGCCGCAGCTTGAAGAAAACCTCGCGCTTGCTGGCCGACAGCACGTGCATCAGCTCCATCGCCTGCGGGCTGACCGCCTGCAGGCCACGCACCATGTTCACCAGCGTCGGAAAGAAGCAGATGATGGCGGCGATCGCGACCTTCGGCGCCAGGCCGTTGCCCAGCAGCAGCAGCAGGATCGGCGCCTTGGCGACCACGGGGATGGAGTTGATCAGCACGGCGACGGGGAAGAACGCGAGTTCGACGGTGCGGCGATGCACGAACAGCGTCGCCAGCAGCACAGCGCCGAAATTGCCGATGATGAAGCCGCCCACCGCCTCGATCGCGGTCGGCAGCAGGTTCGCCATCAACATGCCGAAACGGTCGTACAGCGTGTGCGCGACGACCTCGGGGGACGGCGCGATGAACGGCTTGACGTGCAGCAGCGCGACCAGCGCCCACCAGACGAACAGCAGGCTGAGGCCGCCGGCGATCGGCAGCAGGATGCGGCGGGCGCGTTCGCGAATCAGGGCCGCACGTTCGGCGCGGTCCGCCGGATCGGCCTGCGGTTCGGCGGTCACCGGCGCAGCGGCTTGCATCGTCGGCATGTCAGCAGGTCTCCAGCACGGCGCGCAGGTGCGCCGCCTGGCGCATGAACTCCGCCGTCTCGCGCACCGGCAGGCGCCGCGGCTCCGGCAGGTCGATCGGGACCAGGGCGCGCACCCGGCCCGGCCGCGCCGCCAGCACCAGCACCTCGCGGCCGAGGAACGCGGCCTCGTAGATGCTGTGCGTCACGAACACGATGGTCGTGCCGGTTTCCTGCCAGATGCGCAGCAGTTCCTCGTTCAGCCGGTCGCGCGTGATCTCGTCCAGCGCGCCGAACGGCTCGTCCATCAGCAGGATGCGCGGGCCGCCGAGCAGGGCGCGGGCAATGGCGACGCGCTGGCGCATGCCGCCGGACAGTTCGTGCGGCAGCGCCCGCTCCCACCCCGCCAGCCCGACCAGCGCGAGCAGCTCCTCCGGCCCCTTGCTGCCCGGCGGCAGGGGGCGCCGGCCGCCCACTTCCAGCGGCAGCCGCACGTTGTCGAGCGCGCTGCGCCAGGGCAGCAGGGCGGCATCCTGGAACACGAAGCCGATCTGCCGCGCCCGCCGCGCCGCCTCGGGCGTGCCGCCCAGCACGCGCATGCTGCCGGTATGCGGCGGCACGATGTCGGCGATCACCCGCAGCAGCGTCGATTTGCCGCAGCCGGAGGGGCCGAGCACGGTCAGCAGACTGCCGGCCGGCACGCGCAGCGTGATGCGCTCCAGCGCCGTCACGGTGCGCCGCTCGGCGCGGAAGCGTACGCCGACATCCTCGCATTCCAGGGCGGGGCAGTCGCCCGCCGGCGCCACCGGCCCCAGCATGTCAGCCGAGCTTCGGCCGCGCGTCCGCCGTCGCGTCCAGGATCGCCGTCGTCATCACCTCGTCGAGTTTCGGCGTGCGCTTGGTGAACTGGCCGAGCTTGCTCCACATGTCGATCTGCTCCTGCCAGACCGCCGGGTCCATGGTGCCGTAGCCGTGCGCGCGCGTGCTCTCATCGAAGCAATAGGACAGCATCACGTCGGCCGCCGCCCGCTCGTCCGCCGCGACCAGGTTGGGGAACGCACGCAGCAGCATGGCGATCGCCTTGTCCCGGTTCTGGTCGGCATAGCCCCAGCCGCGCGCGGCGGCGCGCAGGAACCGCACCAGCAGGTCGCGCCGGCCGTCCAGCGTGTCGGTGGTGGCGTAATAGGGGTTGGCATAGAGCCGCACGCCGGTATCCCACAGCCGCAGCGAGATGCGGTCCGGCCCCAGCACCTTCAGCGCGGTGGTGTTGGTCAGCCAGCCGCTGACCACGTCCACCTGCCCGGTCAGCAGCGGCGCCATGTCGGAGCCGATGGTGACGATCGTCACGTCCGTCGGGTCGATCGCGTTCTTCGCCATCATGGCGCGCAGCAGGATCACCGCGGTCGCCTGCACGCCGACCCGCTTGCCGCGGAAATCGGCTGCCGTGCGCACCGGGTTCTTCGGCAGCGAGTAGTACGCATACGGGTGCTTCTGCGCCGACACGGCGAAGCACTTGATCGGGATGTCCTGCGAGGTCGCCAGCATCAGCGAGGGGGAGGAGGAGACCTGCCCGACATCGCCGCGCCCCGAGGCGACGATGGCGATGCCGTCATTGTTCGGCCCGCCCGGGCGGATATCCAGGTCCAGCCCCTCGGCGGCGAAATAGCCCAGTTCCTTGGCGCACGCCTCGCCGAGCTGGTTGCCGCCGCCGAGCCAGCCGAGCTGCATGGTCACGGTGGCGGTGGCGGCGGTGGCGCGGTCCGTTACGATCGCGGTGGCAATCCCGCCGAGCAGCAGGCGGCGGGGGAGAACCGGCTTGGGCATGGCGGATCATCCTCGGTTGCGGCCAGCGTGAAGGGGGGGACCGTGGCACGCGCGGGCGAGCGAAAAAAGCACATTTCCGAGCCGCCCCCGATGCCGAATCGGCATCACCCCAACTCACCGCAAACGCCCGTGCACGCCCCCGAAAATCGCGGTTTTTCGCGGCAGATCGGCTTTTTCCAGCATGGCCGCGACGGTGAATACCGGGTTCACCAGATTGGCGATCCGCAGCCGGGCGCATTGCGCCACCAGTTGCAGCGCGTCGTCGCCCGCCAGTCCGCACAGCCCGGCAACCCATTGAACAAGCCCGTGGGTCGCGATCCGCACCGCGTCCTCGAGCGGCCTGGTGGCGCCGATCACGCCGATCGCGGCATCGGTCTCCAGCCGCGGCCAGTCGATCCCGTCCGCCGCCCGCACCACGCCGATGCGCAGCGTGGTGTGCATCGCCCCTTCCACGCCGGTGCCGCCGATCTCCCCGTCGCCCTGGGCAAAATGGCCGTCGCCGACGAACAGTTTGCCGCCGGGCACGGCGACCCGCAGATACAGCGTGGTGCCCGCCGCAAGGTCGGGCAGATCGAGATTGCCGCCGAACGCATCCGGGACCACGCTGTTCCGCACCTCCCCATGCGCCGGGGCGACGCCGACGCTGCCGTGGAACGGCCGCAGCCAGGCGCGCAGCGGCGTGCCGTCGCGCGCGCGCGTCGTGACCACCCCTGCCGCGCGATCGACCTGCCAGATCCACACCCGCTCGGCCTGCGCCGGCTGCATGTTGGGCGCGAGCCGGCTGCCCGAGAGCAGGCCGAAATTCGGCGACACGGTGGAAACCCCCCAGTCCCGCGCCGGCTCGACGGACACGAAATGCACCGCCAGCAGGTCGCCCGGCATCGCCCCCTCGACCGCGATCGGGCCGGTCAGCGGGTTCACCCGCGGAAACGGCGCCACCTCCCGCGGCTGGCCATCTTCGTGCGTCAGCCGGCCGGAAAAGCAATCCTCCGTGAACAGTTCGATGGTTTCCCAGGGCGCGACGTGCGCGATCGGCGCGGCGTCCGCGTAGTGGAACGCGAACCCGTCCGGCGCCGGGCGGATGCGCGTCATGGCCGCGCCGCCAGGGATTCGACCAGGGCGACGAAGCGCTCAGTCATGTCCCGGTGGACGCTGTGGCCCGCGCCCGGCACCACCACGACGGCGGCCGTCCCGACATCGCGGATCAGCCGTTCGCGGTCCGCGACCGGCACGAACCGGCTGACCTCCGGCACGATCCAGGCGGTGCGGGTGATGGCCGCGACCCGGGCGGCGCGCGGGCGCATGTCCCACGGCGCGTTGCCGGCGAATGCGGCGCGGGCATCGGCGAAGTCGATCTGCTCCAGCGACAGCAGCTTCCACGCCGCATCCAGCCGGTTCCAGCCGGGATTGAGCGCCAGCAGCCCGTCGATGCTGCGCGGCAGATTGGCTTCGTCCCAGGCCAACATCGCGGTCGGCACCGCGGCATCGGGCTGCACGGACACCGGGTCCTCCAGCAGTAGCGCGCGCGGCCGCATCACCCGGTCCAGCACCGCGATCTGCGCGAGATAGCCGCCGAAGGAGTGGCCGATCAGCATGTCCGGCGCCGTCGGCACGCTCTCGGCGATGTCGGCGAGCAGGGTCGCGGTGCGGAAATCGCCGTCCGCGCGCGGGCTTTCGCCGTGGCCGCGCAGATCCGGCGCCAGCACGCGCCAGCCGCGTTCGGCGAGCAACCGCGCCGGGCGGGTCCAGGACCCGGCATTGGCGGTGATGCCGTGCAACGCGACGCAGACGCGCGGCGCGTCCGGCGCGCCCCAGCTCAGCACGTTCAGATGCGCCATCGCTCAGCCCCCCGCCGCGCCGGCCGCCCAGCCGGCGATCTGCTGCCACAGCCGCGCATAGCCTGGCCAATTCACGAACTCCGGCGGCGCCCAGTGCGGCCCGCAATCGGAGGCGAATGCCACCGACCGGCCGCGGCCGAACCCGCCGGCCACGATCAGCGGATGGCCGCCCGCCCGGGCCACGAGTTCCGCCCCCGGCTTCACCGCCACCGTATTCAGCCCGAGCAGCCACGGCCACGCGCCGTCCAGCCCCGCGAGGATCGGATGGGCGGGCAGCATGGTTTCCGGCCGCAGGCCCTGCGGCGCCTCCACCCGGTCATCGGCGGCGGCGATGGTGACGGGCAGCGCGTCCTCCACCGGCGTGCCGCGATAGCGCGCCTTGCCGTCGATGCCCTGGAAGCTCATGTAGCCGCCGATCATCACCAGGCCGCCGCCGCCGCCGACATAGTCGCGGATCGCCGCCAGCCGGTCCGGCAGCGTGCGGGAGCGGGCGAAGGTATCCGGATGCAGCAGCAGCGTGTTGCTGCCGATATCGCTCAGCATCACGCAGGCGAACTCGCCCAGCGCCGCCGCGGTCATCGGAAACGACCGGGCGGCGACGTGGGAGGGCTGGAACGTCACCTGCCAGCCGCCCGCCTCCAGCGCATCGCGCAGCCACTGCACGCCTTCGGCATATTCGGTGGTGGTGAAGCTGTCGAAGCCCTTCTGATGGATGCTGTGGACGGTCCAGGATTCGCCGGCGATGAGGATGCGCCGAGTGCTCATGCGGGGTCGCCTTCTGCCAGGGGTTTCACGTCGGTCGGCCGGACCGGACGGACGGCGGCGGGGCGCAGCCGGGCGATCGCCCGCAGCCGTGCCGCCGTCAGCGCCACCACCGCGGTCGCATAGGGCACCATCAGCACGAATTCGGACGGCACCTGCCACGCCTGCAACCGATCCGCCGCGGCGCCGGCAATGCCGAACACGAAGGCCGCCGCCGCCGTGCCCCAGGGCGTGCCGCCGCCGAACAGCATCGCCGCCAGCCCGATGAAGCCGCGGCCGCTGGTCATCGCCGGCAGGAAGAAATGCAGCTTATCCATCGCCAGCTCGGCCCCGCCCAGCGCCGCCACCGCCCCGCTCAGCAGCACCGACAGCAGCCGCATGCGCGCAACCGAGATGCCGGCGGCGCGCGCAGCGGCGGCATCCTCCCCCGCCGCGCGCAGCGCCGCACCCAGCGGCGTGCGATAGAGGAACACCGCGCTGATCGGCACCAGCAGCAGGGATGCGAGCACGATCACGCTCTGCCCTTGCAGCGCCGGCAGATCGGGGAAGTTGTCGGGCCGCAGGCCGCCGGGGCTGTCATAGACTTCCTCCAGCACGAACAGCGTCCCGCCGCTGGCCAGCAGGTTGATGCCGAGGCCGGCCACGATGGCATCGGCGCCCAGCCCGACCGTGATCCCGCCGAACAGGCCCGCCAGCGCCAGCGCGACCCCGAGCGCCGCCGCCACGCCCAGCGCGATGCTGCCGGACGCCTGCCCGACCGCGATCGCCGCCAGTGCCGCCGCCAGCATCATCCCCTCTACTGCGACGTTGAGGATGTTGGCGCGCTGCGTGAACATCGCCGCCAGCGCCGCGAGCAGGATCGGCGCCGTCTGCGACAGGGCCGCCCCGGCAAACAACCCCGCGGCAGTCATGACGTGACCGCGCGGCGGAACCGCCGTCCGGGTTCGACCGTCATCAGCAGCACCAGCAGGCCGGTCAGCACATCCACCAGCGATCGCGGCACGTCGGTCGCGATCTGCATGTAGGCGGCGCCGTTCAGCAGCAGCGCGAAGATCAGGCTGGTCGCGATCAGACCCAGCGGATGCAGCCGCGCCAGCAGCGCCACCGTCAGCGCCATCAGCCCGAACCCCGGCGAAAAATTCTGCTCGAACCGATGCCCGATGCCGAGCACGTAGAGGCCGCCGGCCAGCCCCGCCAGCGCGCCCGACAGCGCCATCGCCGACAGCACGTCCCGCCGCGCGCGGATGCCGACCGCCTCGGCGAAGCGCAAATTGCTGCCGGCCGCGCGCAGCCCGGCGCCCCAGACCGTGCGGAACAGCACGACCCAGCCGAGCACCGCCAGCAGCACGGCAACCGGCAGCCCGATCGTCGCATTCGGCAGCCCCGGAATCGCCGGCAGCCAGGACGACGCGGGCAGCAGCCGGCTGGTGGCGCCGTACGCGGCGGGATCGCGCAGCACGCCGGTCACCAGGAAATTGGTGGCCAGCAGCGCCACGAAATTGCCCATCAGCGTCGTCACCACCTCATCCACGCCGAGCCACAGCTTCAGCGCGCCCGGCCACCACGCCCATGCGGCGCCGGCAAGGGCGGATGCGATCACGGCGGCGAGCGGCAGCAGCGGCGCCGGCAGATGCGGCAGGCCGATCCCGACCGCCGCGCAGGCGATCGCGCCGGCATAGAGCTGGCCTTCACCGCCCACGTTGAACAGCCCGGCGCGGAACGACAGCGCGACACCAAGCCCGATCAGGATCAGCGGCATCGCGCGGTTGAGGTAGAGCGCGAAATTGGCACCCGACGCGAAGCTCGCGAACAGCAACTGCCGGTACGACAGCAGCGGATCGTCGCTGACCGCGAGCACGACGAGGAAGCCGAGCAGCAGCGCCGCCAGCAGCGCCCCCGCCGGGCCGCGGATCGCGGTCCACAGCCCCGTCATGCCGGCCGCCCCGTGCTCATCATCGCGCCGATGCGCGCCTCGGTCGCGGCGGCGCGATCGACCACGCCCACCAGCCGGCCACCGAACAGCACGCCGATCCGGTCCGCAAGCGAGAGCACTTCCGACAGTTCGGAGGAGATCAGCAGGATCGCGCAGTCGCGCCCGGCGGCATCCAGCAACTGCCGATGCACGAACTCGCCCGCGCCGATATCGATGCCGCGGGTCGGCTGTGCGACCAGCAGCAGCTTCGGACGGCGTGCCAGCTCCCGCGCCACGACGATCTTCTGCATGTTGCCGCCGGACAGTGTCCCCGCCGGCACCCCGGCCCCGCCGCCGCGAATGTCGAACCGGCGGAGCAGATCGCGCGCGAAGCGGTCGCGCGCGCGCAGCGAAACCACGCCGAAGCGGGCGAGCCGCGCCGCGCGATACAGCGACAGCGCGAGATTCTCGGCAACCGGCAGTCCGGGGCTGAGGCCGCGATCCAGCCGATCCTCGGGAATGAAGCCAAGCCCGCGGTCGCGCCGGGCGCGGGCGCTCGCCCGTGTCACGTCGCGGCCGTCAAGCATGATGCGCCCGGCCTGCACCGGCAGCAGGCCGGCCACCGCCTCGGCCAGCTCGCTCTGGCCGTTGCCGTCAACGCCCGCGATGCCGAGGATTTCGCCCGGACGGACGCTGAGCGTGATCGAATCCAGCCGCCGCCGTCCGCCCGGCGCCGTCACCGTGACATCGTGCAGCGAAAGCCCACCGCGCGTTGTGAGGACAGGCGGCGCGCCGCGTTGCGGCGGCACCACATCACGCCCGACCATCGCCACCGCAATCTCCGCCTCGCTGGCGCCGGCAGTCGGCCGGTGCAGGATGCTGCGCCCGTCTCGGATCACCGTGACGTTGTCCGAAACGGCGATCGCCTCCCGCAGCTTGTGGGTGATGAACAGGACCGACGTGCCGCCGTCCCGCAGCGTCCGCACCACGCGCAGCAGCTCGTCCGCCTCGCGCGGCGTCAGCACCGCGGTCGGCTCGTCGAGGATCAGGATGCGCGGCGAGTCCAGCGCCAGCGCCTTGAGAATCTCCGCGCGCTGCCGCTGGCCGACCGAGAGCGTCGCGACCGGCGCGCGCACGTCCAGGCCGAACCCGTAGCGTTCGTTCAGCGCCGCCGCACGCACGCGCATGGCGGCCACGTCGGTCAGCAGACCGAAGCGGCGCGGCTGCCGGCCCAGGAACGTGTTTTCCGCAACCGTCATCGACGGAACCAGCGTGAAATGCTGGTGGACCATGCCGATGCCGAGCCGCCGCGCCGCCGCCGGGTCGGGGATCGCCACGCGCGCCCCGTCGATGACGATCTCCCCGCGGTCGGGCAGATGCACGCCCGCGAGGATGTTCATGAGCGTCGATTTGCCGGCCCCGTTCTCGCCGCACACGGCATGGACAGAGGCGACGGCGACCGTCAGGTCGATGCGCTCGATCGCCACCGTCGCGCCGAAGCGCTTGCCGATATCCCGCAGTTGCAGCCTGGGTTGCATGCCCCGCCCGGCATCACGTGGGGCTGGTCACGCCCGCCACCTTGACGGTGCCGTCCAGCACCTTCTGCTTCTCGGCGTCGATCCGCTGCCGCACGGATGCCGGCACCAGCTTGTCGTTGTACACGAGGCCGACGCCGTCGTTCTTCAGACCGTAGATTTCCAGCGTGCCGAACTTCGCCTTGCCGGCCTCGATGGCCGCGATGCTGTCATAGATCGAATTGCCGATCTGCTTGAGCATCGAGGCGACCACGGTGTCCGGATGCAGGCCGTTCTGGTCGGAATCGACGCCGATCGCGTATTTCCCGGCATCCGCCGCCGCCTTGAGGATGCCGAGGCCGGCCGGCCCAGCCACGTTGTAGACGATGTCGGCACCGCCCGACAGCACCGTGCGCGTCAGGTCGTAGCCCTTCTGCGCGTCGGAGAAATTGCCGATGAACGACACCTGCACGCGCGCCTGCGGCGCCACCGATGCCACGCCCTGCTTGAACCCGACGATGAAATCCTCGATCACCGGCAGGTCCTGGCCGGCCACCAGCCCGACCGCGCCGCCGCCCGAGGATTTCGGGAATGCCTGCTTGTCGGTGGCAACGATCGCCGCCAGCACGCCGGCGAGGAACGAGCCTTCGTTCTGCGCGTACTTGATCGACAGCACGTTCGGCAGCTTCAGCTCATCGTCGAAATAGACGTATTTCTGCTGCGGATGCTGCGGCGCCACCGCTGCCAGGTTGTCGTGCATGCCCGGCCCGGTGAAGATCACCTTGTAGTTTCCCGCGTTCGACACGGCTTCCAGATTCTGCCGCCAGAGCTGCGGATCGGTCGGCGAGGCCTGCAACAGCTTCGCCTGCACGCCGAGCGATTTTTCCGCCCGGCGGAAGCCGGATGCGGCGGAGTCGTTGAAGCCCTTGTCGCCGAGATTGTCGGACATCACGTACACCACGCGCCACGCCTCCGCCGCCTGCGCCGCCAGCATGCCGGCGGGCATCGCCGCCGCGGCCGTGAGCAGCGCGCGCCGCCCGATGCCGCCCGTCCTTCCTGCGATCTGCGTCATTGTCCTGTCCCCTGTTGCGAAGTTGCCGTGTGGTCAGCCGGCGCGCGGCCCGGCGACCGAGCGACGTTCGATCAGCGTCACCGGCAGCCGCGTGATCGGCCGGTCGTCCGGTCCGGGATCGCCGTCGAGCAGTTTCAGCACCGCGGCCACGCCCTGCTCGCCAATCAGGCCGATCGGCTGGCGCACCGTGGTCAGCGGCGGGTCGAGCAGATCGGCGAAGGCCATGTCGTCGAAGCCGACCAGCGACATGTCGCGCGGCACCGCCAGTCCGCGGCTGCGCAGCGTGTCGAGGATGCCGATGGCGATGTAGTCGCTGGCGGCGAAGATCGCGGTCGGCGGGTCGGCGCGGTCCAGCAGCGCCGCCGCCGCGCTGCGGCCGAAGCCGCGCTCGTACGCGCCGTGCAGGATCAGCGCCGGATCGACCGGCACGCCTGCCGCCTGCATGCCGCGGCCGAAGCCGGCGAGCCGCTCGCGCACGCTGAACAGGTTGGCCGGGCCGGTCACATGCGCGATGCGGCGATGGCCGGCGCGCAGCAGACAGGTGGTGGCCAGCATGCCGCCCAGATCGTTCTCCACGAACACGCGGGGCGCCTGCACGCCGGGCACGTCCTCGTCCAGCAGCACCACGTGCCGATGGCGATGCAGCGCTGCCCGCAACGCCCCGTCATCGCCGCGATTGGTCAGGAACAGCAGCGCGTCCACATGCCCGGCGGCCAGCCGGCGCAAATGCGCCAGTTCCTGCTCCAGCCGGTTGCCGGTGCTGCACAGGATCACGTGATAGCCACGCGCCGCCGCCTGCTCCTCCACCGCAGCGGCGAGCGCGGCGAAGAACGGGTTGGCGATGTCGGGGGTGGCGAGGCCGATCGCCTCGGTGGTGCCGCGCATCAGGCGCTGGGCGGTGATGCTGGGCTGGTAGTCGAGGCGGCGGATGGCGTGATCGATCCGCTCCGCCGTCTCCTGCGGCAGCCGCAGCGTCTTGCCCAGATAGCGCGAGACGGTGGTCGCCGAAACCCCCGCGGCCTGCGCGACATCGCGGATTCTCGCCCTCAATCCGCCCTCGTAAACCGGTTGCGTAGGCAGATTAGGCCGGGTTCCCGCCAAGCCGCAAGCGCGATCCGCGACGCCGGGCGGAACGGGTCAGAGCGTGTGAGAGAAATCGAGGGAGCGGTTCGTTATTTATCCAATTCCCATGCCGGACATCCAAAATCATATAATTGAATGTGCCCGAATTGCCAAGTATCCTCCCCCGTCATTGCGAGCGCAGCGAAGCAATCCAGGCCCAGCCCATTGTCGCCGCCCGCCTGGATTGCTTCGCCTGCGGCTCGCAATGACGGCGGTAAATCTGATCTGCTTGTCCAATCAGATGGCATTCCTTGACGCGCGCTCAGTCGGCGAAGGCGGTGCGCGCCTCCGGCAGGTCCCAGATGCGCCCGATGGCGGCAGCGCCGGCCGCGGTGATCGCGGCCTCGTCGCCGTGGACGAGCTGCCCGCGATCGATCAGCACCCGCCCGTCCACCACCACGAGGTCGATATTCGCCCGGTTGCCGAGCGCGACCAGGCCGCGGCGCGGGTCGGCCAGCGGTTGCAGATGCGGGTGGGTCATGTCGATCACCGTCAGGTCGGCGGTCGCCCCCGGCGCGATCACCCCCAGGTCCGGCCGCCGGATCGCCGTCGCGGCCGACCATGTCACCGCGTCGATCAGCTCCGGCGCACTGGCCGCGTACATGTCGGTGGCGGCGATCTTGGAGATCAGGGAGGCAGCGTTGATCTCACCGAGCAGATCGGCGTTGTAGCCGTCGGTCGCGACCAGGGTGCGGATGCCGAAGCCGGCGAACCGGCCGAAGGCGGCGACCGTGCCGGTGCGGGCGAACACGCGCGGACAGTTCAGCACCGTGGCGCCGCGCGCCGCCATCAGCCGCAGATCGTCGTCGCTGCTGGCGATGCAATGGGCGGCCAGCAGGTCGGGGGCCAGCAGGCCGAGCCAGTCGAGATACTCCGCCGGCGACCGCCCGCCGTGGCGGCGGCCGATGGTCGCCACCTCGGCCGCGCTCTGCGCCAGATGGGTGGTGATCGGCGCGCCAACCTCGCGCGCCCGCGCGGCAGCGGCGCGCAGCAGATCCGGCCCGCAGGTGTCGGTGGCGTGCGGGCTCATCGCCAGCCGGATGCGGCCGTCCGCCGCCCCCTCCCAGCGCGCATGGGCGGCATTCCAGGCGGCCAGGTCCGCCGCGCCGTCATCGCCGGCATAGCGCACCGTGCCGTCCGCCCCCGCCACCGCATCGCCGGTCGAGAACAGATAGGGCGCGCCATAGAACCGGATGCCCAGCTCCGCCGCGGCGTCGAACATCTCGCCCAGCCCGTTGCGGAACGGCTCCATCACCGTCGCCACCCCGCCCTTCAGCAGTTGCAGGATGCCGAGCCGCGCGACCGCCAGCCGCTCCGCGGGCGTCAGGATGTCCAGCCCCCGCCGCGTCAGCGGCAGCAGCACGGTGTAGATGATGCTCGGGTTGCGCCGGCGGCCGTGCCCGTCCTCGGTCTGGCTGCGCGCCACCGCCTCGCTGAAGGCGTGGTTGTGCAGGTTCAGCAGGCCCGGCAGCACGAAGCGGCCGGGCCGGTCGAACACCTGCTCCGCCGCCGGCCGCGCGGCGGTGATTGCGGCGATGCGCCCGCCCTCCAGCAGCACCCAGCGGTCGTGCAGCACCGCCTGCGCGCCGTCGCTTCGGGTCAGCAGGTGGCTGGCGAAGATCGCGGTGCTGCGGGGCGGGAGCGGCGCGGTCGGGGCCATCGGCGGGTCCTTTCGGTCGCCCGCCATCATGCCCCTGCCTTCGCGGGCCGGCCAGGACGAAGCCGCCCGCTCAGGCGTCCCCCACGAAGCGGCGGAGCGCGTCCAGCAGCGCCGGGTCGGTGATCACCCGCGGCACCTTGTTCTGCCCGCCGAGCTTGCCGCGCGCGCGCATCCAGGCGGCGAAGCTGCCCGGCGGCACCAGCACCACGCGCGGGTCGCGCAGGCCGAACCCGCCCTGGCGGTGCGCCGCGTAATCGGCATTCCCCTGCGCCAGCGCCGCGTCCAGCGCGGCGGCGAAGGCCTCATCGGCGTCCGGCGGCGCGCCGTGCAGTTCGGCGATGAACAGGTGCCCGCCGCGCGGATCGGCGGCGTCCGGCGGCAGCGCGGCGGCGGCATAGTCGGCGGCGCTGCCGCCCACCGCGGCGGCAGCGGCGGCGATGGCGGCGTCCAGTTCCTCGCCCGTCAGATGCTCGCCCGCGACCGACAGCGACCACGACACCCGGCCGCTGACCTTCAGGCGCGGCGGGTCGCCCCCGAGCAGCGTCACCGTGTCACCGAGCACGTAGGACCACAGGCCGGCATTGGTGCTCAGCACGATCGCGTATTCGGTGCCGGGCTCGGCATCGGCGATCCAGCGCCGTTCGGGGAACGGCCGGCCGAGATCGGCGGGGCGGACGAATTCGTAGAAGATGCCGTTGTCCAGCAGCAGCCGCAGCCCCTCCCCTTCGCCGCGGTCGGCGATCGCGATGAAGCCCTCGCTGGCCGGATAGACCTCCCGCGTTTCGGCGGCGCTGCCGTCCAGCCACTCGGCGAAGGCGCGGCGATAGGGCGCGAAGCCGACGCCGCCATGCACCAGCAGTTCGAGGGCCGGATACAGCGTGGCGAGCCGCGCGCCGGGATGCAGCCGGCCGAGCTGCTCGAAGAACAGCAGCAGCCAGCTCGGCGTGCCGGCGATGCTGGTGATGCCGGCGGTGAGCGACAGCGGCGCCAGCGCCGCCGTCTTGCGCTCCCAGTCCTCGGTCAGCGCCAGCGCCGGCGGCGGGAAGGTGCGGCGGCGCGCCCAGGCCGGGATGTCGGCGGCGGCGATGCCGGACAGGTCGCCGGCGGTGATGCCGGGCGCCAGCCGCTCCAGCGCCGTACTGCCGCCGAGCAGGAAATTGCGCCCGGCCAGCACCCGGCTGCGCGGCCGGCTGGCGAGGTGGAACACCAGCACGTCCAGCGCCGCCCGCCGGTTGGCGCGCAGCATGGCGCGGCTGACCGGGATGCGCTTGGTGGCGGCGCCGGTGGTGCCGGAGGTGTTGGCGAAACAGGGGATCACCCCCGGCCAGCTCGCATCGGCAAGGCGCGGGAAGCTGCCGGCCCACCAGTCGCGCCAGAAATCCTCCCACCGGCGCAGCGGCACGCGCCGCTGATAGGCGGCGACATCGGCGATGCCGGCGAACTCATGCGCCCGGCCGAAGCGGGTGGCGCGGGCGCGGTGCAGCAGCCGCCGCAGCGTTTCCCGCTGCGCGGCAACCGCGTCCTGGCGCTCCAGCACCGCCAGCCGGCGCCGCGCATGGACCCGCAGCAGCGGCGTCGCGTCCAGCATCGCTCAGGCCGGGGCGATCGGCGTGTGGTGCGGCCAGACCTGCGCCGCCGCCGGGGTCAGCGGCAGCGTGACGTATCCGCCGTCCCGCCACAGCGCCGTCTGGTCGGCGAAGGTCAGGCTGCCCGGCCAGCCGTCCTGCCCGCCCAGCAGCACGACGGCGCTGCTGTCCGGCATCGCCAGATCGGCGATGAACCGGGCGGAGGCGCCGTAGCTGACCGCGTGCCGCCCGCGCACCGCCGGATGGCCGGTCTTGTTCAGCGTGTCGTTGCCGCCCGGGGACGGCCAGTCGGCATAGGTGAAGCGCCGCGCCAGCAGCGGCAGCATCCCCAGATGATGGCGCAGCCGCATCCGGTGCGCCTCACCCCAGGTGCCGTGCCGGCGCAGCGCCCGCCCGGCGGTGCGCAGCGCCGCCGCCAGCAGCGGCCGCAGCGCGTCGTCGGGCATCGCCGCGATGTCCTCGGCCAGCAGCACCCGCGCGGTCCACACCGCATCCGCCCCGCGCCGCCGGCCGCGCCGGCCGAGCCGTCGGGCGAGGTCGGCCAGCAGCACCTCGAAGGCCAGCGCGCCGGCGGCACCGGGCGCGTAGTCCCCGCCCCAGCCGCGCAATGCCGCGACCGCCGTGCCGCTCGCCTGCGGGCCGAGGCGGGCGAGCAGCGCATCGCGCAGCGCCGGCGCGCCCATGGCCACCACGTCGCGCTGCAATTCGGCCAGATCGCCCGCGCCCAGCGTCCCGGTGCCGCCGAGCAACTGGCGCATCCGCTGCACCCGGTCGGCGGGGGAGAAGAAGAAGCCGACCGGCAGGTCCCCCGCCGGCGGC
Organism: Pseudomonadota bacterium; assembly: GCA_021826485.1. Classification (GTDB taxonomy): domain Bacteria; phylum Pseudomonadota; class Alphaproteobacteria; order Acetobacterales; family Acetobacteraceae; genus JAFKFJ01. The sequence continues at coordinate 26,053 of JAKAZX010000002.1, forward strand.
CGGTCATTGGCGGAGGCGGCGAAGCCCGCCGCCGGGTCCGGCCAGTGCGGCAGCTCGCCGGTGCCGACCGGCGCCGTCCAGTGCGCCGCCGCCGCCGGCGACGCGATCAGGTCGGGCGGCGGCCCCGCCGGGCGGCGCGGCAGGTGCGCGGCCAGCACATGGCCGATCCGCCCGTCCCGCCCGGCATGGAGCATGTTCTGGCCCGGCAGCGCGAACCGCGCGAGGGCGGCGCGGAACTCGCCGCCGTCGCGCGCCTGCATCACCCCCAGCATGGCGCCCATCTCGTCGCTCGGCCGGTGGCCGATCCAGGCCAGCGCCAGCGGCGCATCGTGGCGCAGCAGCATCCCGTCGCTGACGATCGGGCCGAGCGGGCAGTCCCGCAGCACGATGCGGCGGGGTGCGGCGCCGCGCACGCGGATCGTCTCCTCCCGCTCGGTGATCGGCAGGCCGCGCGCATCGAACAGGTCGCTGCTGGCGGCGTGCAGGCTGGTGCCGGCCCAGGCGATATCCCGGTTGCGGCCGATCGCGACGATCGGGAAGCCGGCCGGCATCAGGCCGCAGACCGCAAAGCCGGGCGAGCGGACGGCGCAGGCGAGCCAGATGTTCGGCAGCCCGACCGACAGATGCGGGTCGGCCGCCAGCAGCGCCGCGCCGCTCAGGCTGCGCCAGCCGGCGACCGCGGCGGCGTTGCTGCCGGTGCGGGCGAAGGCGGTCACCGCCTGCTCCGCCGCCGCCGCCGGCACCGGCGGCGCGGCGGTGCCGAGCAGCCGCGGCCACAGCCGCCGCCACTCCTCCGCCGGCAGCGCCGCCCGGCTGCGCAGCAGCCGCGCCCACACCATCCAGTTCACGTCCGCCCCTGCCAGCCGCGCGGCGGTGAACAGGTCGGCGAGCGTCCAGGGTTCGGCGCGGATGCCGAGCAGCGCGAATTCCGGCGGCGGCGGGGCGGTCGCGATCACCGCATTGACCCCGGCGACGAACCCCTCCGCCCAGGTGCGCGTGGCGGGGGCGAGGCCGGCGATGATCTCCGGCACCGCGCGGGCGAAGCCGAACAGGCGCAGCGCGCGGTCCAGCTCGATCCCCAGCGGCCCGATCGCCTCCGCCACCCGCCCCTGCGACAGGCGGCGCAGCATCTCCATCTGCGCCAGCCGCAGATGCGCGTGAACGGCGCCGAGCGCGACCGCGAGATCGGCGTCCGCCGCCGCCTCGATGAACGGGATCTGGTGGGCGTCCCAGTGGATCGCGACCGGCGCGCCGAGCGGCAGGCGGCGCGGCAGGGCGGCAAGCCGCTCCGCGACATCGCGCGCCGGCGGCCGGGGCAGGCGCATTGCCCGCAGCACGAGGCCGAGTGCGACCCCGGCCCCGCCGACCCGGTCACGCAGGCGGCGCAGGGAACAACTCGGCGTAGATGTCGGCAAGCGGCAGGTCCACCCCGATCTCCGGCATCGCGAGCGTCGCATCCGCGGTCAGCAGGCGGCCGACCCAGTCCGTCCCCGCCCGCTCGAACACGGTCGCGGCGGCCTCGCTCTGCTCCAGCAGCACGTAGCGGCGGATCGACGGCGTCTCGCCATACTCGCGGGTCTTGGCGATGCGGTCGGTGCGCTGCGTGCCGGGGGAGATGATCTCGAACACCACCACCGGCTCGGCGATGATGTCGCTGTCGAGCGCGACCGGCGCGCAGGTGACCAGCGCATCCGGGTAGCGGACGCGGCCGCTGACGATGATCTTGAGATCGCCGCGGAAGGCGCGGCACGGCCGGCCGCGCAGTCGTTCGCGCAGCAGTTCCACCAGCCGCGTGCCGATCAGCGAATGCGCCACCGTCCCGCCGGTCATCGCGACCGGCGCGATGCCGTCAAACTCCCAGCGTGCATCCTGCGCGCGCTCCCACGCCAGGAACGCGTCCAGCGTCATCGGGACCTGTACCGCAGCGCTCATTCACCGGCCATGAACCGTTCCAGCCAGTGGATATCATATTCGCCCGACTGGAAGGAGGGGGCGGCGACGATGCGCTGGTGCAGCGGCAGCGTGGTCTTGATGCCGACCACGGCGAACTCGGCGAGGCTGCGTTCCAGCCGCGCGATCGCCTGCGCGCGGGTCGGCGCATGCACGATCAGCTTGGCCACCATGCTGTCGTAATAGGGCGGCACGCGATAGCCGGCATACAGCGCCGAATCGACGCGCACGCCAAGGCCGCCGGGCGCGTGGTAGGCGGTGACCATGCCGGGCGTCGGCGCAAACGTCTCCGGGTCCTCGGCGGTGATGCGGCACTCGATGGCGTGGCCGGTAAACCCGATCTCCGCCTGGCCGTAGCCGAGCGGCTCCCCGGCGGCGAGGCGGATCTGCTCGCGCACCAGATCGACACCGCACAGCATCTCCGTCACCGGATGCTCCACCTGCAGGCGCGTGTTCATCTCGATGAATGCGAACTGGCCGTCCTGGTACAGGAACTCCAGCGTGCCGGCATTGCGGTAGCCGAGCTGGCGCAGCGCCGCGGTCGCGGTCTCGCCCAGGCGGGCGCGCTGCTCGGCGGACAGCACCGGGCAGCCGGCCTCCTCCAGCAGTTTCTGGTGGCGGCGCTGCAGGCTGCAATCGCGCTCGCCGAAATGCACCACCCCGCCGGCGCCGTCGGCCAGCACCTGCAATTCCACGTGGCGCGGCCGGTCGAGATATTTCTCGACATAGACGGCATCGTTGCCGAACGCGGCGCGCGCCTCGGTGCGGGCGACACGCCACGCCTCCTCCAGCCCGTCGGCGTCCTGCGCCACCTTCATGCCGCGCCCGCCGCCGCCGGCCGCCGCCTTCACCAGCACCGGGTAGCCGATCTGCGCGGCGATGCGGCGGGCATCCTCGATGCTTGCCACCTCGCCGTCCGATCCCGGCACCAGCGGCACGCCGAGTTCCGCCATCGCCGCCTTGGCGGCGATCTTGTCGCCCATCATGCGGATATGCGCGGCGGTCGGGCCGATGAAGGTCAGGCCGTGCGCCTCCACCATGTCGGCGAACTCGGCATTCTCCGACAGGAAGCCGTAGCCGGGATGGATCGCGTCGGCGCCGGTGATGATGGCAGCCGACAGGATGGCGGCGGCGTTGAGGTAGCTGTCGCGGGCCGGCGGCGGGCCGATGCAGACGCTTTCGTCGGCCAGCCGGACGTGCATCGCCTCCCCGTCCGCGGTGGAATGGACGGCGACCGTGGGGATGCCCATTTCGCGGCAGGCACGCTGGACGCGCAGCGCGATCTCGCCGCGATTGGCGATCAGCACCTTGTGAAACAGGGCGGCCACCTGCCGCTACTCCAGGATCAACAGGGGTTCGCCGTATTCCACCGGGGCGCCGGACGCGATCAGGATGCGCGTGACGGTGCCCGCCTTGGGGGCCTTGATCTGGTTGAAGGTCTTCATCGCCTCGATCAGCAGCAGCGTCTGGCCGGCGGCGACGCTCTGCCCCGGCGTGACGAAGGGCTGCGCCCCCGGCTCGGGCACCAGATAGGCGATGCCGACCATCGGGCTGAGCACCGCGCCGGGGTGCCGCACCAGATCCTCCGCCGGCGCCTCGGCGGGAACGCCGGCGGCGACCGGGGCGGGTGCCGCGGCGGGCGGCGCCAGCGCCGCGGCAGGCATGGCCACCGTCGTCGGCGCCGGGGCGCGGGCGACGCGGATGCGGCCGTCCTTGCCCTCGATCTCGATCTCGGTCAGCCCGGTTTCCGCCAGGATGGTGGCCAGCGCCCGCACCGCGGAGGGGTCGAAGGGAATGGCCATCAGCCGGCATCCTCCAGCAGGTCCGCCATCGCCGTCAGCGCCAGCGCGTAGCCACGGATGCCCAGGCCGCAGATCACCCCCGTCGCCATGCGCGAGACATAGGAGTGGTGGCGGAATTCCTCGCGCTTGTGGATGTTGGAGATGTGCACCTCGATCACCGGCAGTTCCACCGCCATCAGCGCGTCCAGCAGCGCGACCGAAGTGTGGGAATAGCCCGCCGGGTTGATGATGATGCCGCCGGCATGGCCGCGAAACTCATGCACCCAGGAGATCAGCTCCCCCTCCCCGTTGGTCTGGCGGAAATCGATCGCCAGCCCCAGCCGCTCCGCCGTCTCGGCGCACAGCGCCTCCACATCGTCCAGGGTCGCCCGCCCGTACACCTCGGGCTGGCGCAGTCCCAGCATGTTCAGGTTCGGGCCGTTGAGCACCGCGACCAGCGGCATCTTGGCGGATTGCTGCATGGGGGCGCCGTAGCACGGCCCGAGGCGTCGGGACAATCGGGCTGACGGACGGCGGCCGGTGGCGGCTTCCCTTGACGCCGCGGATCGGACAGGCTGGGCCGGTCCGCCGAGGGGAGTGAAACCCATGCTGTTCCGGCTTCTCGCCGTCGCCGCCCTGGCGGCGCTGCCATGCCTCGCCCTGCCCGGCCCCGCGCGGGCCCAGGTGGTGGCCACGCCGATCCCCGGCGATCCAGTGGCGACCGACAGCGGCGCGGTCGCCGGCAAGGTGCTCGGCTCGGGGGTGAAGGCGTGGTTCGGCATCCCCTACGCCGCCGCCCCGGTGGGCGACCTGCGCTGGCGCCCGCCGCAGCCGGTGGCGGCGTGGCAGGGCGTCTATCACGCCGACCGGATGGCGCCGGAATGCATCCAGGTGCTGCGCCGGCACAATCTGAACAATTATTTCGGCGAGGAGGCGACCAGCGAGGACTGCCTCTACATGAACGTCTGGGCCGCCCCGGACGCCAAGCCCGATGCCAGGCTGCCGGTGGTGGTGTGGATCTACGGCGGCGGGTTCACCATCGGCTCCTCCGGCATGGCGGTCTATGGCGGGGAGAATGTCGCGCGCCACGGCGTCATCTTCGCCAGCTTCAACTACCGCGTCGGCATCCTCGGCAATCTGGCGCATCCCGAACTGACCGCCGAATCGCCGCACCACGCCTCGGGCAATTACGGGTTCCTCGACCAGGTGGCGGCGCTGCAATGGGTGCAGCACAACATCGCGAAATTCGGCGGCGATCCCGCCAACGTGACCATCGTCGGCCAGTCCGCCGGCGCCATGTCGGTCTCGGCGCTGGAGGCGAGCCCGCTGGCGCATGGCCTGTTCCAGCGCGGCCTCGCGATGAGTCTCAGCATGTTCGACGACCGCTTCCACTTCGCGCCGCTGGCGGAGGCGGAACAGACCGGCCTCGAAGTGCAGAAGGCGCTCGGCGCCGCCTCGCTCGCCGAGCTGCGGCAGGTGCAGGCGAACAAGATCCTGGACGTGCAGCGGGACTGCCAGCTCGGCTGCGCCGGCACGATCAGCGTCTGGCCGGACATCGACGGCTGGTTCCTGCCGGCCAGCGTGCCCGCCATCTTCGCCGCCGGCAAGCAGAACGACGTCGCCACCGTCTCCGGCTTCACCAGCGACGAGAGCTTCAACGATCTGCGCAACGCCGGCAGCCTCGCCGCCTATACCGAGGCCGCGCACACGCTGTACGGCGCGCAGGCCGACCGATTCCTCGCGCTGTTCCCCGCCCACAGCGATGCCGAGGCGAAGCGCATGGGACTGCTGGCGGCGCGCGAGGCGCTGGCCGAGGCCGGCACGCGCAACTGGGCGCTGGCGCAGACCGCGACCGGCAAGGCGCCGTTCTACATGTACATGTTCTCGCGCGTGCATCCGTTCGCGCCGGCCGTGCGGTTCTTCGACAACCCGCAGTCGATCGGCGCGTATCACGGCGCCGACATCCCGTACTGGTTCGGCACGCTGGACGCCTTCAACATGTTCCGCACCACCCGCAACTGGACCGATGTCGACCGCGACCTGTCGCAGCGGATGATGGACAGCCTGCTCGCCTTCGCCCGCACCGGCGATCCGGCGAGCGCCGCGACTCCCTGGCCGCGCTGGACCGACGCGCAGGAGAACTATGTCGAGTTCGGCGACCACAGCGGCGTGCGGCAGGAGGACACGGCGGCGATGGCCTTCTTCGCTCAGGCCGCGCATGACTGAGCGTCCGTGAAGCAATCCCGCCGGAGCCGCGAATCGCTCCCTCTCCGCCCCTGGGGGCGGAGAGGGCCGGGGTGAGGTGGGGGATCAGGCGATGCGGGAAGTTACAGTAGCCAACTGCGGATTTTCGCGACACTGGCACCACCCCCACCTCACCCTCACCCTCTCCGCCCCTGGGGGCGGAGAGGGAAGCGGGTCACGCGCACCGACCCGCCTGCCACGACCTCGCTTGCCC
>JAKAZX010000215.1 GCA_021826485.1 Pseudomonadota bacterium
CGGCGCGGCGCTGGCAGCATTGGCCGGCTGACAGAGGGGGACCCGCGATGGCGGAGCAGGCATTCGATCTGATCGTGCTGGGCGGCGGGCCGGGCGGCTATGTCGCGGCGATCCGCGCCGCTCAGCTCGGCATGAAGACCGCCTGCGTGGAGCGCGAGCATCTGGGCGGCATCTGCCTGAACTGGGGCTGCATCCCGACCAAGGCGCTGCTGCGTTCCTCGGAAATCAATCATCTGCTGCACCACCTCGACGAGTACGGCTTCGCCGCCGACAACATCCGCTTCGATCTGGGCAAGGTGGTGAAGCGGTCGCGCGCGGTGGCCAAGCAACTGGCCTCCGGCGTCGGGCATCTGCTGAAGAAGAACAAGGTGACGGTGTTCGACGGCAGCGGCCGGCTGGCCGGCGGGCAGACCCTGGCGGTAGAGAAGGACGGCAAGCCGGTGGCGACGCTGAAGGCACCCCACATCATCCTGGCCACCGGCGCGCGCGCGCGGCAGTTGCCCGGCCTGGAATCGGACGGGAAGATCGTCTGGACCTACAAAGAGGCGATGGTCCCCCCGGCGCTGCCGAAATCCCTGCTGGTGATCGGCTCGGGCGCCATCGGCATCGAGTTCGCCAGCTTCTTCCGCAACATGGGGGCGGAGGTGACAGTGGTGGAGGTGCTGGACCGCGTGCTGCCGGTGGAAGACGAGGAAATCTCCGCCTTCGCCCGCAAGGCGTTCGAGAAGCAGGGCATCCGCATCGTCACCTCGGCGGCCGTGAAGGGCATCAAGCGCAATGCCGACAGCGCCGTGGTGACGGTGGAGGCCGGCGGCAAGGCGCAGGAGATCGCGGTGGACCGGGTGATTTCCGCGGTCGGGATCGTCGGCAATGTCGAGGGCATCGGCCTTGAAGGCACCGGCGTTAAGGTCGATCGCACCCATGTCGTGATCGACGAGTACTGCCGCACCGGCGAGCCCGGCGTGTATGCGATCGGCGATCTGTGCGGGCCGCCGTGGCTGGCCCACAAGGCGAGCCACGAGGGCGTGGTGTGCGTGGAGAAGATCGCCGGGCTGAACGACGTGCATCCGATCGATTGGACCAACATTCCCGGCTGCACCTATTGCCGCCCGCAGGTCGCCTCGGTCGGGCTGACCGAGGCGAAGGCGAAGGCCGCGGGGCATGCGGTGAAGGTCGGCCGCTTCCCGTTCATCGGCAACGGCAAGGCGATCGCGATGGGCGAGCCGGAGGGCATGGTCAAGACCGTGTTCGACGCCAAGACCGGCGAACTGCTAGGCGCCCACATGGTCGGCGCCGAGGTGACGGAGATGATCCAGGGCTACGCCGTCGCCCGCACCCTGGAAACCACCGAGACCGACCTGATGCACACGGTCTTCCCGCACCCGACGATCAGCGAGACGATGCACGAGGCCGTGCTTGACGCCTACGGCCGCGCCATCCACTTCTAGCCGGCCATCCCGGAGGAAAGCGGGCGGATGAGCACGCGCGTGCTGATCGACCATCGCCAGGGGGGTGCCGCAGTGCTGCGGCATCCGGAGAAGGCGCACCGGCCGGACAACCCGATCCAGCGCAAGCCCGCCTGGATCCGGGTGAAGGCGCCGACGCACCCGGTCTATCACGAAACCCATGCGCTGATGCGGCAGAACCGGCTGGTCACGGTGTGCGAGGAAGCCGCCTGCCCGAATATCGGCGAGTGCTGGTCGCAGCGTCACGCCACCATGATGATCATGGGCGAGGTCTGCACCCGCGCCTGCGCCTTCTGCAATGTCGCGACCGGCCAGCCGCAGCCGCTGGATGCGGGCGAACCGGCGCGGGTGGCCGATGCGGTGGCCAAGCTGGGGTTGCGCCACGTCGTCGTCACCTCGGTGGACCGGGACGATCTGCCGGATGGCGGGGCGGCGCATTTCGCCGCCGTGATCCAGGCCATCCGCAAGGCCGCGCCGGCGACTACGATCGAGGTGCTGACGCCAGATTTCCTGCGCAAGCCGGGCGGGGCGGAAACCGTCGCCGCGGCGCGGCCGGACGTGTTCAACCACAATCTGGAAACCGTGCCGCGGCTGTATCCGGCCATCCGGCCCGGCGCGCGCTATTACCAGTCGCTGCGCCTGCTGGACCGGGTGAAGCAGCTCGCCCCCGGCCTGTTCACCAAGTCCGGGCTGATGGTCGGCCTCGGCGAGACGCGGACCGAGGTGATGCAGGTGATGGACGACCTGCGCATCGCCGAGGTCGATTTCCTGACCATCGGCCAGTATCTGCAACCCAGCGTGAAGCACGCGGCGGTCGCCGAGTTCGTCACGCCGGAGGGTTTCGCGGATTATGCGGCGCTGGCGCGGGCCAAGGGGTTCCTGCTGGTCTCCGCCACCCCGCTGACCCGCAGCTCCTACCACGCGGATGCCGACTTCGCCGCGCTGAAGGCCGCGCGCGGCTAGCCATGCCGAGGCACGCTGAACAGAAGCTGGTGCCCTACCGCGCCGAGCAATTGTTCGATCTGGTGGCCGATGTCGGCAAATACCCGCAATTCCTGCCCTGGTGCGTCGGCGCCACGGTGCGCAGCGCCAGCGAGACCGAGCTGGTGGCCGACCTGGTCATCGGCTTCGGCCCGTTCCGGGAGGGGTTCACCAGCCGCGTGACCCTGCAACACCCGTCGCTGATCCGCGTGCGCTACGAGAACGGGCCGTTCCGCTACCTGACCAACCAGTGGCGCTTCGCCCCGGATCCGCGCGGCTGCCGGGTGGATTTCTTCGTCGATTTCGAGTTCCGCAGCCGCATCCTGCAGGCTGCGATCGGTGTCGTGTTCAACGAGGCGGTGCGTCGCATGGTCAATGCCTTCCTCAAGCGTGCCCGGGACGTGTACGGCCCGCCGGTCGCGACCCTCGCCGTCAGCGGCGCGCGTCCCGTCCCCGCCAAGACGCCGAGCGCCTGATGGTCCACGCCCCGCCCCGCCCGCCCGCCGATGCGCCGCCGGTGCGCGTCAATCTCTATTCCGACACCCAGACCCGGCCGACCGCGGCCATGAAGCAGGCGATGATGGCGGCCGAGGTCGGCGACGAGCAGGCCGGGCTCGACCCCACGGTCGATGCGCTGTGCGACCGCATGGCCGCCCTGCTGGGCACCGAGGCGGCGATGTTCCTGCCCAGCGGGACCATGTGCAACCGCGTCGCCCTGCTGACGCATTGCCGCCCAGGCGATGCCGTGCTGGCGCACGAGACCGCGCATATCCTGACCGCGGAGGGCGGCGGCGCGGCGGCGCTGGGCGGCGTGCAGATCACGCCGCTGCCCGGTGCGGGCGGCCAGTTCGATGAAGCGACCCTCACCGCCGCGATCGCGCCGCGCTGGCGCTACGGCACGCCGCAGACGCTGGTGGCGGTGGAGCAGACCTCCAATCTCGGCGGCGGCACGGTCTGGCCGCTGGCGCGGCTGCGCGCGGTCGCGGAGATTGCCCATGCGCACGGCATGGCGACGCACATGGACGGCGCGCGGCTGCTCAACGCGGTGGTTGCAACCGGCGTGCCGGCCGCCGAGATGGCCGCCGGCTACGACAGCGTCTGGCTGGACTTCACCAAGGGGCTGGGCGCGCCGCTCGGCGCCGTGCTCGGCGGCTCGGCCGATTTCGTCGACCGCGCCTGGGTGTGGAAGCAGCGGCTCGGCGGCTCGATGCGCCAGGCCGGGCTGTGCGCCGCCGCATGCCTCCATGCGCTCGACCATCACGTCGCCCGGCTGGCGGAGGATCACGCCAATGCGGCGGCGCTGGCGCGCGGGCTGGCGCAGATCGAGGGCATCACCGTGGAGGCGCCGCAGACCAATCTCGTGTTCTTCGACACGCGCGGCACCGGCCGGCGCGCCGCCGAACTGGCCGCGCGGCTGCGCGCCGCAGGGGTGCTGGTCTCGGCGATGGGGGAATGGCGGGGACGGGCCTGCACGCATCTGGACGTGGACCGCGACGGGATCGACATTGCGGTCGCGGCAATGCGCGCTGCGGTTGCCGCATGACCCGGCCGCGCAGCACGGTCTTTCCGCGGCGTCGGCGGCTGCTCTAGGGTGCCGCCGCATCCCCAAGGAGACCCCATGATGCGACGACTGATCCTCTCGGCCGCGACCTGCGCGCTGCTCGTGCTGCCCGCCCTGGCCCAGGCCCAGAGCACGCCGGCGCCGGCCACCGGCACGACCACCACGCCCGCCACCCCGCAGAAGCCGGTCCGCCACCATCAGACGCTGCAGCAGCGCTTCGATGCCGCCAACACCGCGCATGACGGCCACCTGACCAAGGATCAGGCGACCGCGGCGAACTGGCCGTTCATCGCCAACAACTTCGCCGCGATCGACAAGGACAAGAAGGGCTACGTCACGGTCCAGGACATCCGCGCCTACGCCAAGGCGCGCCGTGCCGCCCAGAAGCAGAAGCCGGCGCCGACCACGACCCAGCCGGCCGCGCCCAGCAACGGCTGATCGCCGCAAGTCCGCGGATTTCCCCCGCCGTCAGGGTCTGCTAGAAGGCGATCGGACGGCGGGGGAAACGATGCCATGATGATGATACTCGGCGTGCCGGCACCGCTGCTGTTCGGGCAGTTGTTGCTCGGCCTCATCAACGGCGCCTTCTACGCTCTGCTGTCGCTCGGCCTCGCCATCATCTTCGGCCTGCTCGGCATCATCAACTTCGCGCATGGCGCGCTGTTCATGATGGGCGCGTTCGCGGCCTGGATGCTGCTGAACTATTTCGGCATCGGCTACTGGCCGGCGCTGATCCTGGCGCCGATCCTGGTCGGCGCCTTCGGTCTGTTGCTGGAACGTACCGTCATCCGCCGCCTGTACGGCCTCGACCACCTGTACGGCCTGCTGCTGACCTTCGGCCTCGCTCTCGTGATCGAGGGATTGTTCCGCAACGAATACGGCTCCTCCGGCATGCCGTACCAGATCCCGCCGCAGCTTCAGGGGGCGACCAATCTCGGCTTCATGTTCATGCCGAACTATCGCGGCTGGGTGGTGTTCGCGGCGCTGGTGGTCTGCCTCGCCACCTGGCTCATCATCGACAAGACGCCGCTCGGCGCCCGGCTGCGGGCGGCGACCGAGAATGCGCCGCTGGTGCAGGCGTTCGGCGTCAACGTTCCGCGGATGGTGTCGCTGACCTACGCCGCCGGCGTCGGCCTCGCCGCGTTCGCCGGCGTGCTGGCCGCGCCGATCGATTCGGTCAATCCGAACATGGGGTCATACTTCATCAACGTCGTCTTCGCGGTTGTGGTAATCGGCGGCATGGGGTCGATTCTCGGCTCGATCATCACCGGCTTCGGCCTCGGCATCGTCGAGGGGCTGACCAAGGTGTTCTATCCGCAGGCCTCGGCCACGGTTGTCTTCCTTGTTATGGTCATCGTGCTGCTGGTGCGTCCGGCCGGGCTGTTCGGCAAGGCCGCCTGAATCCGGCTTGCCGGCCGGCTTCGCTTGTGGCGATCATGCCGGCGCGGCTCTCCGGCCGCGGGAGGCAAACGCATGGAGGCGGCGACCGCCGGCGCGGTGCTGGCGCTGGACGGCATCCGGGTACGCTTCGGCGCGGTGGTGGCCCTCGACGGTGTCTCGTTCGCCGTGCGCGGCGGTGAAATCTGCGGCCTGATCGGCCCCAACGGCTCCGGCAAGACCACGCTGTTCAACTGCATCAGCGGCTTCTACCGCCCGCAGCACGGCAGCATCCTGCTGGACGGCATCCCGCTCACCGGCCTCAAGCGGCATCGCATGGCCCCGCTCGGGATCGGCCGCACCTTCCAGAACCTGGCGCTGTTCCGCAGTATGACGGTGCGCGACAACGTGCTGGTGGGCGCGCATCCGGCCGGCCGCACCGGCTTTCTCGCCGCCGCGCTGGCGCTGCCCGCGGTGCGGCGGGAGGAAGCGGCGGCGGCATCGCGCCTCGCGGAAGTGCTGGAGCTGCTGGACCTGCACGCGGTTGCCGATCAGCCGGTGGCGGCGCTGCCCTTCGGCGTCGCCAAGCGGGTCGAGATCGCCCGCGCGCTGATCGCGCGGCCGAAGCTGCTGCTGCTCGACGAGCCCGCCTGCGGCCTCAACCACACCGAGGTCGAGGAACTGCTGGCCCTGCTGCGCGGCATCCGCGCCCGCTTCGCGCTCACCGTCCTGCTGGTCGAGCACCACATGGGGCTGGTCATGCGGCTGTGCGAGCATGTCGTCGCACTCGCCTCCGGCCGCTGCATCGCCGACGGCACGCCGGCGGAGGTGCAGGCCGATCCCGAGGTGGTGCGGGCCTATCTCGGTGCGCCGGTGCCGCATGCCCGCGCTGCTTGAGGTCAGTACCCTGCGCGCCGGCTACGGGGCCGGAGAGGTGCTGCACGGCATCGACTTCTCGGTTGCCGCCGGCGGCGTCACCGCGCTGCTCGGCGCCAACGGCGCAGGCAAGACGACGACGCTGCGCGCGATCTGCGGCATGCTGGCGCGCAGCGGCGAAATCCGCTTCGACGGCGCGCGCATCGACGCCGTGGCGACCGAGGATGTCGCGCGCCGCGGCATCGCCCATGTGCCCGACGGGCGCGGCACCTTCCTCGATCTGACGGTGGAGGAGAATCTTCGGCTTGGCGCCTATGTGCGGAGCGATCGCGGCGTTGCCGCCGATATCGCCCGGATGTGCGACCTGTTCCCGGTGCTGCGCCAGCGCTTCCGCGCGCAGGCCGGCACGCTGTCGGGCGGCGAACAGCAGATGCTGGCGATCGCCCGCGCCCTGGTGTCGCGCCCGAAGCTGCTGCTGCTGGACGAGCCGAGCTTCGGCCTCGCCCCGCTGATCGTGCAGCAGATTTTCGCGATCCTCGCGCGCGTGCGCGCGGATTCCGGCATCGGCATCCTGCTGGTCGAGCAGAACGCCGCGCTGGCGCTGGATTTCGCCGATCACGCCTGCATCCTCGAATCCGGCCGCATCGCGCTCGCCGGCGCTGCGGCCAGCATCGGCGCGGACGCGCAGGTGCGCCGCGTCTATCTGGGATACTGA
>JAKAZX010000216.1 GCA_021826485.1 Pseudomonadota bacterium
GCGCGGCATGTCGCTGTCTGTCGCGGGACTGGGCAAGAGTTTCGGGGCCGTCCGCGCGGTCGCGGACCTTTCGCTTGAGGTCGGTTCCGGCGAATTCGTGACGCTGCTCGGGCCGTCGGGCTGCGGCAAGACCACGGCGCTGCGCTGCATCGCCGGCATCTACGGCGCCGACAAGGGCCACATCGTCCTGGACGGCCGCGACATCACCGCAGCGCCGATGCACCGCCGCAACCTGGCGATGGTGTTCCAGAACTACGCGCTGTTCCCGCACCTTTCGGCGTTCGACAACGTCGCCTTCGGCCTGCGCAGCCGCGGCGTGCCGCGCGCCGAACTGCGCCGCCGGACCGAGGAGGCGCTGGCGCTGGTGCGGCTGCAGACGATGGCCGCGCGGCGTCCGCAGGAACTGTCCGGCGGCCAGCAGCAGCGGGTGGCGCTGGCGCGCGCCCTGGTCGTGCAGCCGGCCCTGCTGCTGCTGGACGAGCCGCTGAGCAATCTCGATGCGCGGCTGCGTGACGACATGCGCGGCGAGATTCGCGACCTGCAACGCCGGCTCAGGATCACCACGCTGCTGGTGACGCATGACATTGCCGAGGCGTTCGCGCTGTCCGACCGGATCGCGGTGATGCAGGGCGGGCGGATCGTGCAGGACGCGACGCCGCAGGACATCTACCACCGCCCGGCAAACCGGTTCGTCGCGCATTTCGTCGGTCCCGCCTCGGAACTCCCGCTGGCCGCGGTCGGCACCGCGGATGCGCGACCCTGCGGCACGCTGTCCGGCGGCATGCGGGTATGGCTCGCGGCGCCGCCGGCGGACGCCATCCGCGCGCCGATGCTGCTGCTGCGGCCGGAGCGGCTGCGGCTGGGCGATGCCGCGCACGGCGCCGCCAACTGCTTCGAGGCGGACGTGGCCGACGTGGTGTTCCTGGGCGGCGGCAGCGAGGTGCGGCTGCGGCTGGGCGAGGCGACCCTGCTCGCCACCCTGCCGAGCGGGGCGGCAGCCGGCCTGCGGCCCGGCGACCGCATCCCGATCGGCTGGGATGCCGAAGACGCGGTGGTGCTGGATGCGGCATGACAGCGCCTGGCGGGTGGCGCCGTATCTGCTGCCCCTGCTGCTGGTCATGCTCGGCTTCTACGTGCTGCCGCTCGCCGGCACCCTGGGCGACAGCCTGCATCCGAACACGCCGGCCGGGATCGATGCGGCGCACTGGACGCTGCATAATTACCGGCGCATCGCCGACCCGCTGTATGGCGGCATCTTCCTCCGCACGCTGCGCATCAGCGTGATCGTCACCGCCATCACCGCGCTGCTCGCCTATCCCGTGGCGATCTTCGTCGCGCGGCTGCGGCCGCGGCTGGAGGCGCTGGCGATCCTGGCCTATATCAGCCCGTGGCTGGTCAACACGCTGGTCAAGGCCCTCGGCTGGACGCTGCTGCTGCGCAGCAACGGCATCGTCAACACGCTGCTGCGCGACGCCGGGCTGATCGCGCGCCCGCTGCACCTGATGCTGAATGAGACCGGGGTGGTGATCGCGCTGATCCCCGGCCATTTCATGTTTGCGCTGCTGCCGCTGTGGACGGCGCTGCGCGGCCTCGATCCCGCGCTGGGCTGGGCGGCGGGGTCGCTCGGCACGTCGCCGGGCGCGGTGTTCCGGCGCGTCACCCTGCCGCTGACGCTGCCCGCCCTGATCGCCGGGCTGGTCATCAACTTCATCATGAACATGACGGCCTTCGCGGTGCCGATGCTGCTGGGCGGCGAGGGGCACGAGGTCGTGTCGATGCTCGCCTATCAGGTCAACCTGGTGCTGCTGGACTGGCCGTTCGGCGCGGCCCTGGCCGTGGTGCTGCTGGCCATCACGCTGCTGCTGATCCGCGTTGGCCAGGGTGTCGCGGCGCGGGCCGCGGGGGCGGGGGCGCGATGATCCTCGCGGTCAACCTGTTCATGCTGGTGCTGGTGCTGGCGCCGATCGTGATGGTGGTATGGATGTCGTTCACGCCGGCGGCGTATTTCGCCCTGCCGACGGCGCATCTGTCGCTGCGCTGGTACCGGGAAGCGCTGTCCTATCCGGGCTTCGTCGACGCCTTCGGTCTCAGCGTGGAACTGGCGACGCTGGCGGCGGTGGCAGCGGTCGGCAGCGGTTTCCTGGCGGCCTACGGCCTGGCGCGCTTCCGCCCGCGCGGCGCCGCGCTGCTCGCCGGGTTCTTCGCCTCGCCGCTGCTGGTGCCGTCCGTGGTGTTCGGCATCGCGATGCTGCAATTCGTCAACCGGCTCGGCCTGTACAATAATCTGGCGGGTCTGGTGCTGGCCCATGTGGTGGTGGTCGTGCCCTACGCGATCCGCACGCTGGGCGTCACCCTGCGCACGGTGCCGGAGGAGTTGGAGTGGGCGGCGATGGTGTTGGGCAGCAGCCGGCTGCGCACGCTGCTGCGGGTGACGCTGCCTTTGTCGGCGCGCGGATTGGTCACGGCCTTCCTGTTCTGCTTCCTGATGAGCTTCTCGGAAGTCACCATGACTATCTTCATGGCCGGTCCCTCGCTGCAAACGCTGCCGGTGCGGCTCTACACCTACATGTCGGATCGCATCGATCCGACCGTCGCGGCGGTGTCGTCGTTGGTGGTGCTGATCTCGCTCGCGCTGGCGATCGTCGTCGATCTGCTCGGCGGGTTCCGGCTGGATCGCGGGCAGGCGGGGCGGGCCGGCGCATGAACGATCGCGGGCAGCGTCCGCGGGGCCGCGCCGGCCGCCGGCCGGTGCGCCGGCACGCTGCCGCCAATGGCCGGTTGGGGAGGGATTCCGCATGAGCGACGATCTGCTGATCGGGCACGATGGTGCCGTCACGACGCTGACCATCAATCGCCCGCCGCTCAATCTGATGACGCTCGGGCTGCTGCGCGACATCGTCGCCGCACTCGAAGCGCTGCAGGAGCGCGAGGCGACGCGCTGCATCGTAATCCGCGGCAGCGGCACCCGCGCGTTCTGCGCCGGCGCCGATCTTCGCGTGGTGGACGAGGCCAATCCCGCGCGCGCGGCGGAAACGCGGGAGGTCGGCATCCGCATGATCGAACTGATCGAGGCACATCCGAAGCCGGTGATCTCCGCCGTGCGCGGCTGGTGCATCGGCGGCGGCACCGCCATCGCATGGCCGGCCGACATCCGGCTCGCCGCGGCGTCGGCGAAATTCCGTGCGGGCGACGTCTATCTCGGGCTGGCGCCGAGCTGGCATCTGGCGAATGCGCGGCTGGTCCACTACCTCGGCCGCAACCGCGCGCTCGACATCTCGCTGCTCGGCGACGACATCACCGCCCGGGAAGCCTACGAATGGGGACTGGTGACGCGCGTGTTCCCGGACGATGCATTCGACGAGGAAGTGGCGCGGCACGCCCACAAGCTCGCCGGGGCGGCGCCGCTGGCGGTGCGCGCGATCAAGGAAACCATGCGCGCGCAGTATCTGGAGTCGCCCGATCGGGCGATGCGGATCGCCGATCGCTGGCATCCCGTCATCCACGGGTCGGAGGATGTCAAGGAAGGCGTGCGGGCGATGCTGGAAAAGCGCAAGCCGGTGTTCAGGGGGCGCTGACTCATGGATTTCGCATTGAGCGCGGCGCAGCAGGCGCGTGGCGAGGCGGCGCGCGAGGTGATCGCGCGCGTGGTGCAGCCGCTGGCCGACAGCGTGCCGAACGGCGGCCGGCTGGCGGCCGATCAGCTCCGCACGATCTACAAGGCGCTGGCGCCGCTGGGCTATGTCGGCAGCACGATATCGCCCGATCTGGGCGGCGCCGGCCTCGGCTTCGTCGATTACGGGCTGCTGCTGGAAGCCCTGGGCGCCAGCCCGGTGATGCTGGCGGAGGTGGTGCCGCCGCGCACCATCGCGCTGGCCGGATCGGCGGAGCAGCGGGCGCGCTTCCTGCCGGGGCTGCTGGCGGGCGACCTGATCGCCACCGCCGCGATCACCGAGCCGCAGGCCGGCTCGGACACGCGCGGCTTCGTCTGTGCCGGCGTGCCGGATGGCGAGGTCTACCGCATCACCGGCCGCAAGAAATGGATCAAGCTCGGCGGCATCGCCGACCTGCTCACGCTGATGGTGGTGGAGCGCGACGGGGCCGGGCGGCCGCAGCACACGCGCTTCATCGTCGAACGCGCCGCCTCGCCGTGGCGAAGCCGCGAACTGCCCTGCGTCGGCATGCGCAACCTGTCGTTCGCGGAGCTGGAGTTCGCCGGTGTCGCGGTGCCGCGGGCCAACATGATGGCGGCGCCGGGTGCGGCAATGGCGGCGTTCTCGATCGGCATCGAGGCGTCGCGCGCCTTCATCGGCCTGTCGGCGGCGGGGATCGCCGCCCATGCGCTGGCGACGGCCGGGCGCTATGTCCAGGGGCGGGTGGCATTCGGCCGTCCGCTGGCGCGGTTCCAGGCGATCCAGTTGCAGCTTGGCCAGGCGGCGACCGAAGTGGCCGCCGCGCGGCTGCTGTGCCTGTCGGCGCTGTGGCGCATGGACCAGGGCCAGCGCGCCCCGCTCGAAGCGTCGATGGCGAAGGCCTATGCGACGGAGGCGGCGGTGCGCGCCTGCAACGCCTGCATGGATGCGATGGGCGCGATGGGGCTGGCGGAGGAGGCAGGGGTGGAACGCTGCTGGCGCGATGCGCGGATGCTGACGGTGATCGACGGCACCACCGGCATCAATCGTCTGATCGTCGGGCGCGAACTGCTGGGAACCGCCGCCTTCGTGTGACGGCGCGCGGCGGTCAGAGGGAGGGCAGGCCGAGCGCTGCCCGAAGCCGCATCGTCAGATGGGCGGCGTCGCGGCTGGGCAGCACGCGCGGCAGATCCTCCCCGTCCACGTCGGCCACCGCCACGGCGGGAGCGTCGGCGGTGCGATGCACCCGCGCGGCGAAGGCCGCCACCTCCTCGGCGCTGCGCAGCCGCCGGGCGTCGGCGATGCCGCAGCCGCGCGCGATCGCCGCAAGGTCGGCAGGGCCGGCGGTGTGGCTCGGCTGGCCGCCGGTTTCGCCATACATGGCGTTGTCCAGGATGCAGACCGACAGGTTGCCCGGCCGCTTGAGCGCGATCGTCGCGAAACTGCCCATGCCCATCAGCGCCTCCCCGTCGCCGGTGAGGACCAGCACGGGAATGTCCGGGCGGGCCAGCGCGACCCCCAGGCCCAGGGCCAGCGCGCCGCCCATGGCGCCCCACAGGTAGAAATTCCGGTCGCGGTCCCCCGCGGCCGCGAGGTCATAGCTGGGTGAGCCGAGGCCGCTGATGACCACCAGATCGGTCCGGTCGCGCACCAGCCGCGCCACCACCTCCCGGCGGTGCAGCAGCGCCGGCGGCTTCGCCGCGCCGGTCACTTGCGGAAGTCCTTGGCGCCCAGGGCGCGCTGGGCGAACAGCACGGCGGTCGGCGCCGCGCCGTCGAAGGCAAGCGCGGCGCCGGCCTGCACCGTCTCGACGATCTCGGCCGCCCGCTCCGCCCGTAGCACGCGCATTCCCATCAGCCGCAGGGCGTCCGGGGTTGCCGTGCCCATCGGTACCTGCCACGGATTGAACTCGCCCCATTCCCCGCGCATCGTCACCAGGGCGAGCAGCGGCACGCGGCAAAGCTGGGCCAGCGCCAGCATGTTGATGCAGTTGCCGACGCCGCTCGACTGCATCAGCAGCACCCCACGGTCCCCGCCGAGCCAGGCACCGCACAGCAGCGCCACCCCCTCCTCCTCCGTCGTCAGCGGGACGGGCTGCATCTGCGGGTCGGCATGGACGCGGCGGATCAGCTCGGCATGGCCGGCATCCGGAACATAGGCGACCTGCCGGACCGCAAAGCCCTTCAGGATGGCGAACACCTCGCCGGGCCAGGCGGGGGGTGCCGCGCTTGGGCCGCTCATGGGCGGCAGGTTGGTATGCCGCGACCGGCGGGTCAACTGCCGCCGCTAGCCCCGCATGCCCTCCACCGCAGCCATGCGGCGCATCAGATGGCGCCCTTCCGTCCAGTGCCAGGCGAGCAGCCCGGGCAGGCCGACCAGCAATTCCCGCGCCCGCTTGACCATCGAAAGGGCCGCCGCGGCATCGGGTGGCAGCCCCAGCAGGCTGCCGGCGAGCACGAAGCCGCCTTCCTGCACGCCGAGCGAGCCGGGTACCACGAAGCCGGCGCTGCGCGCGGCCATGCCGAGGCTTTCGACCGCCAGCGCCGCCGCGGCCCCGATCGGATAGCCCATGGCCCAGAGGGCGAGCCACGTCTCCGCCACGCCGATGACCCAGGCAATGAGATGCAGGGCGGTGGCCGCGGCAAGCGCGGCGGTGTCGCGCTGGCGCCGCATCAGCGCCGCATGCAGCCCGGCCAGCGCATCGGGCGACAGGGCGGGCACGAACCGGCTCATCCGTGCCGTCAGCCACTCGATCAGCCGCATCAGCCCGGCGCGCTGCGCCAGCACGAAGCCGAACGAGGCGACCGCCATCAGGCCCAGCACGCCGGCGAACCAGGGCTGCCAGCCGGTATCCGTGCTCACGGTCGCCAGCGCGGCCATGCCGGCCAGGGTGAACAGGAATTGCGACAGCGATTCGAGCGTGACATCCAGCGTGGTGCCCGCGGTCGCGGCGGTGACGCCCATTCCGCGCTGCGCCAGCAGCCGCACTCCGACCACCGTGCCGCCCAGTTGCGCAACCGGCAGCAGCGCGTTGATCGACTCGCGGATCCAGCGGATCAGGGACCACGCCGCCAGCCCCGGCCCGCCCCCGCCGCAGGCGCGCCGCCACGCGACGGCCGAAAGCAGCAGTTGAACCAGGTGCAGCGCGGCGCAGAACGGGATGACCCAGCCGGCGCGCAGCACGTCGGCGCCGATCGGCCCCGCGCCGATCCAGCCCACCAGCGCGACCGCGGCGGCGGCGCCGGAACCGATGAGCACGAAACCGGCGCGGGACTGGACCATGCCCTGCCGGTAAACGCGGTTCGGCTCCC
>JAKAZX010000217.1 GCA_021826485.1 Pseudomonadota bacterium
ATGCGGTGGCGTCCACCAGCGTCACCGCCACCGGCACCGAGACGGCCGCCGTCGCTGTGGCGACCGCGCTCGGCGGCAACGGGGGCGACGGGATCGGCGCCGGCAGCGCCGGGGCGAATGGCGGGACGGCCAGCGCCACGGCGCAGGCCACCACCACCGCCGCCAGCGCCACGGCGCAGGCCTATGCCACCGCGACCGGCGGGGCGGGCGGCGCGGGCAGCGGCAGCGGCGATGCCGGCGGGGCCGGCGGCCAGGCGACGGTGGGGAAGGCCAGCGCCGCCGGCTTTTCGGCGACCGTGAAGGTCAGCCAGATCGGCGGCCTGGGCGGCGCCGGCTCCCTGGGCGCCACGGCCGGCGACGGCGCGGACAGCATCCTGCTGAACGATGTCGGCGGCGCCACCACCGGCGGGACGCTCACGCTCTATCAGGCGGCGACCGGCGGCGATGCCGGCAGCGGCACCGGCAGCACCGCGGGCTATGCCCGCTCGTCGTTGACATTGAGCGATACGACGGCCAGCAGCTTCATCGGCGGCACCACCGCGCAGGGCGGCAACGGCACCAGCTACGCCGTCGGCGCGGCCGGGACCGCGGCGATCGCGCTCACCGGCACCGCCGCGGTCAAGGCGACCGCGCAGGCAAGCGGCGGCAGCGGGCTGGCCGGCGGCAGCGCCGACGTGACCGGCGCCAGCGCCACTGCGACCGGCCCTTCCGGCACCGCCCATGCCTATGGCATCGCGACCGGCGGCAGCGGCCTGGCCGGGGATGCGGGGGGCACGGGCAGCGTCGGGTCCGTGGTCGCGACCGGCAAGGCTGCCTATGCGTCCGCGGTGCTGACCGGCGGCGCCGGCGGCGGCGGGGTGGGGACGGGCGGCGGCGGCGCGGGGGGCAGCAGCACGCTCAGCAATGCGGTCAGCGGCAGTGGCACGATCCTGTCCCTGACGCAGCAGGCGCTGGGTGGCGCGGGCGGCAATGGCGGCGGCGGGGGCGGCAGCGCGCAATCCGATCTGAGCCTCGCCGTCACCGCCGGTGCCACGCTCAGCGGCACGGCCTACGCGGCCGGGGGCAATGGCGGCGGCGGCGCAAACGGCGGGGGCGGCGGGGCGGCGACGGCCGATATCGCGCTCAGCGGCCCGGTCGTCGTCAACGCCACCGCGAACGCGGTCGGCGGTGGCGGCGGGTCAAGCTTCGGCGCCTTCCCGGGCGGCAACGGCGGCGGCGGCGGCGGCGCGGCGGTCACCGGCGCCAGCGCCATCGCGACTGGGCCGGGCGGCATCGCGCATGCGGTCGGCATCGCCAGCGGCGGCGGCGGCGGTGGCGCAAGCGCCAACAACTCGCACGGCTTCAGCTACCACGGTGGCGGGGGCGGGGCCGCCAGTGTCGGCGGGGTCTATGCGCGCGGCTTCTCGGCCTATGCGACCGCGCAGCAGACCGGCGGCCCCGGCGGCTTTGGCGGGTTCGAGGCGCAGGCGGCCAATGGCGCGCCCAGCCTGCTGACCAATGCGGTCAGCGGCGTCGCCACCGGCGGCACGCTGACGCTGGCGCAATATGCCACCGGCGGCACCGGCGGCGGGGCGTCGATCTACGGGCCGGGGGGCGGCGGTGCGGCCGGGTCCTACCTGACCTTCGGCAATTCCAACACCTCCGCCACCGTCGCCACCAGCGAGGCGACCGGCGGGGGCGCCGGGTTCGGCGGATCTGGCGCCACCGGCGGCAGTGCGATCGCGACCCTGACGCTCACCGGCGATGCCGGCGTCACCGCGCTGGCCGAAGCCACCGGCGGGGCGTCGGGCGCGGCCGGGGTGCTGGGATTGGGGGGCGCTGCCACGGCCGATGCGGTCGCCAACTCGCTCGGCAGCGGCGCGGCGGTCGCCAGCACCGCCGAGGCGACCACGACCGGCGGCGCGACGGCGGCGGCGGATGCCAGCGGCACCGGCAGCGGCGCCACCGCCACCACCGCCGACGCGACGACCAGCCTGGGCACGACGCTGGCGATCGCGGCGCAGGCGGTTGCCGGCGGCAGCCCCACGCTCTCGGCCGCGGGGCAGGTCGGCATCGGCGGCACGCTGAGCGGCTTTCCCGCCGCGCCGGCCGGCGCCTATGCCGACGCCACCGGCCAGCCGGGCAGCACCGATCTCGCCCCGATTCTGAGCACCGATACCGCCGTCGCGGCGGCGCTGACCAACGTGCTGGGGCAGGAGGTGCAGGGCGGCGTCGCCACGCTGGGCGCGCCGGGGATCGACACGCTGGCCAGCACCGTGACCTGGACGCTGGCCAGCGCCGGCCTTGCGGGCGACCTGCTGCTCGGGCTGGCGGGGACGCAGACGACCGGCAGCGGCTTCGGCAGCCTGACCTTCACCGCCGCGGTCAACGGCAGCACGCTCGCGGACCAGTCGTTCACCTCCGTCACCGCGGCGCAGAACTATTTTGCCGACACGACGCTCGATCTCGGTGCTGTCCCGGTCGCCCCGCAGGCGACGGTGCAGATCGGCCTGACGCTGACGGCGCCCACGGTCGGCGACGGGTTCGGCGCGCAGATATTGCTCGGCGACAACGGACCGACGCCCTGCTACGCCGCCGGCACGCGCATCGCGACCCCGGCCGGGGTGTGCCCGGTGGAGCATCTGCGGCCCGGCGATGCCGTGCTGGCGCTGGTCGGCGGCGCATGGGCGGCGCGGCCGGTGCGCTGGGTCGGCCGCATGGCCATCGACCTCGCCCGCCATCCGCGCGCGGAACAGGCGGCGCCGGTGCGCATCCGCGCCCATGCCATCGCCCCCGGCCTGCCCGCGCGCGATCTGCTGCTGTCACCCGACCATGCGGTGTTCCTGGACGGCGTGCTGATCCAGGCGCAGGCGCTGCTGAACGGCGCGACCGTGGTGCAGGAGCGGCCGGCCCGCATCACCTACCTGCATGTCGAACTGGACCGCCACGCGCTGCTGCTGGCGGAGGGGCTGGCGGCGGAAAGCTACCTGGACACCGGCAACCGCGGCGCCTTCGCGGGCGAGGCGGGGGTGCGGGCGCTGCATCCGGCGCTGGCCGGCGCGGCGGCCTGGGATGCGCGGGCCTGCGCGCCGCTGCTGCTCGGCGGCGCGCAGGTGGCGGCGCTGCGCCAACAGGTGCGGGACCGCGCCGCGCTGCTCGGCTGGCAGGCCACGGCCGAGCCGGAACTGACGCTGCTCGCCGACGGCGGCCGGCTGGCGACGCCGGCCAATGGCCGGGTCCGCCTGCCGGCCGGCCTGCGCAGCGTGACGCTGGCGAGCCGGTCCTTCGTGCCGGCGTGGCATGGGCTGGCGGATGACCGGCGGCGGCTCGGCGTCGCGGTGCGGCGGCTGCGCTGCGGCGGGCGGCGCCTGCCGGAGGCGGCGTTCGGTGCCGGGTGGCACGCAGCGGAATCCGGCTGGCGCTGGACCGACGGCGCGGCGCACCTGTACCTGCCGCCGGCCGCGCAAGGCGCGATGCTGGCGCTCGATCTGGTGGCGGTCGGCGCGCGCTACTGGCTGGCCCCCAGGGCGGCGGTGTGCGCCGCCGCGTGAGTGGCACCGGCTATCCGGCCTGATCCTGGAACTGGATGATCGGCACGCCGCGGATATTGGCATCGGGCGCGCGCCAGAACACGTCGCCGGCAAAGCGGGCGAACTGGTCGGGGGGCAGCACCGTCTGCCGCTCGATCCATTCGACGCGCCGGCGCACCCGGTGCAGGCCGGGCGCGCCGATGCCGGCGTCGAAATCCTCCGCGTCGTATTCGACGTTGTCGAAGTCGTGCGCGAATTCCGGCTCGCCGAGCATGTCGTACAGCAGCCGCATCGTGTCGGCCGGCGCGCGGGTCAGCGCCTGGTATTCCAGCAGGATCAGCCGCTGCGCCTGCTCGCCGAAAAACGCCTCCCGCAGCGCATCCAGCGCGAAGCCGACCAGCCCGTCGCTGGCGGCGAGGCGGTTGAGGCGGGTGTACACCGTGCCGTTCGCCTCGTAGCCGAACAGGCCGGACGGCTCGAAGGCGTTGTTGCGCACCAGCCGCTCGATGCTGTCCATGATCCAGGCGGTCGAGCGCACGCAGCAGATGATGCGGGCTGCGGGAAAAAGCTGCGTCAGCGCCGGCAGCTTGCTGCACCAGACGCGGTTGGTGTCGAACACTGTCCGGGTCTCGGCGATCTCCCGGTAGTAGCTGGTGAACACGCCGCCCAGCAGGTCGCGCCGCTGCTGCGGGGTGATGAACACGCTGGCCTCGTTGCGCCGGCTGATGGCGCCCTCGACGGCCATGTAGATGGCGCCGACCGGGCTGGTCATGCCGGCATGGAAGCGCGGGTTCTGCCGCAGCAACGCGCCGAGCAGCGTGGAGCCGGAACGCGGCAGACCGGAAATGAAATGGATGCCGTGCTTCATCGGTGCGTCGGCCGGGATTATGCCACGCCCGCCACGCCGCGAAAGCCGCCTTTTCCCGGCCTGCCCCGACCCGCCCGCGCTCAGCCGGTGCCGGACGGGTCGATCCAGCCGATATGGCCGTCGCTGCGGCGGTACACCACGTTCAGCTCGCCGGTCGCGCTGTTGCGGAACATCAGCACCTGCTGGTCGGCCAGGTCCATGCGCATCACCGCATCGCCCACCGACAGGCGGGAGATTTCCGCCGGCACCTCCGCCACCACGGTCGCGTAGGTGACGGACCGTCCGTCCACCCCGCCGGTGCCCGGCTCCTCCTCCTGCCGCAGGATGTATTGCCGGGCGGCCTGCGGCCGCTCCCGCTGAGCGATGTCACGGGCATGCTCGTTGACCCGCCGGCGGTAGCGCCGCAGCCGCTTGGCGATGTGCTCGGCGGCGTCGTCGAAGGCGCTGTGGGCGTCGGCGGCCTCGCCCTCCCCGCGCAGCAGCAGGCCGCGCCCGGCGTGCATGTTGATGTCGCAGGTGAAGAAGCTGCGGGCGCGGCTGAACGTGACCTGTGCTTCCATCGCATGGTCAAAATACTTGCCCGCGATGGCGTCGAGGTGCTGCTGCACCCGGGTCCGCAGCGCGTCCGACAAATCCACCTGCTTGCCTGACACCGTGATCTGCATGCGCCGTTCCTCACCCTCCGGTTGGGGACCGCCGTGTCGGCCGGCTCATGCCGGCACGGCCTTCTCCCGCTTGCGCTGCACGGAGGAGGGGATGCGCAGCGCTTCGCGGTATTTGGCCACGGTCCGGCGCGCGATGTCCACGCCCTCCCGCCGCAGCAGGGCGACGATCGTGTCGTCGGACAGCACGTCCGCCGGCGTCTCGGCGGCCACCATGGCGCGGATGCGGTGGCGCACCGCCTCGGCGCTGTGGCTTTCGCCGCCGAGGCCGGCGATCGCGGTGGTAAAGAAGTATTTCAGCTCGAACATGCCGCGCGGGGTGGCGATGTATTTGTTGGAGGTCACGCGGCTGACCGTGCTTTCGTGCATCTCCACCGCGTCGGCAATGTCGCGCAGGATCAGCGGGCGCAGATGGGCGACGCCGTGGCGGAAGAAACCGTCCTGCTGGCGCACGATCTCTCCGGCCACTTTCAGGATGGTCTGCGCCCGCTGTTGCAGCGACTTGACCAGCCAGTTCGCGGTCTGCAGCCGTTCCGACAGGAACGCCCGGTCCTCCCGCCCGGCGCGTGGGGCGATGCGGGCGGAAAGCTGGCGGTTGACCAGCACGCGCGGCAGCGTCTGCGGGTTCAGCTCCAGCAGCCAGGTGCCGTCCGGGGCGGCGCGCATCAGGATGTCGGGCACGATCGGAATGGCGGCCGGCGCATCGAAATCCGCGCCGGGCTTGGGGTCCAGCCGGCGCAGCTCGGCGATCATGTCCGCCATGTCCTCGGCATCCACGCCGCAGACCGCCATCAGCCGCCGGAGGTCGCGGCGAGCGAGCAGATCGAGATGGCCGAGCAGCGCCTGCATGGCAGGATCAAGCCGGTTGCGCTCGGCGAGTTGCACGGCGAGGCACTCGGCGAGGTCGTGCGCGAACATGCCCGCCGGGTCGAAATGCAGCATGGCCTGGCGGACGCGCTCGACCCGTTCCGTCGGCACGCCGAGCGCGCCGGCGACGGTCGCCGCCGTCACGCCCAGCCGGCCAGAGGGTTCCAGCAGCGCGATCAGATGCGCGGCGATCGCCCGGTCCGTCCGGTCGGCGAACGTGAGACGCACCTGCTCGGCCAGATGCTCTCGCCGGCTGCGCGG
The DNA here is from genome assembly GCA_021826485.1 of Pseudomonadota bacterium. Classification (GTDB taxonomy): domain Bacteria; phylum Pseudomonadota; class Alphaproteobacteria; order Acetobacterales; family Acetobacteraceae; genus JAFKFJ01. The sequence goes on from JAKAZX010000217.1 coordinate 6,168, forward strand.
CGCCGGGGCAAGCTCCTCGATGCCGCGCTCGTCGCCGGCGAAGTCGGCAGCGCCGCCGCGGCCGAACGGAACGCCGTCGCCCGGGCCGCCAGGGTCGAAGGGTTCGGCATCCCCGGCATCCAGCGGCGCCGCCGCGGCGACGGCGAGGTGGTCGGCGGCCACGAGATCGGCAGTGTCGGCAGCATCGGGGTCCGGCGCCGCGGCGATCTGGTCCGGCGCCGGCCGTTCCGGCAGGGTTTCCGGCCGCTCGTCCCGCTCCAGCAGCGGGTTGCGCTCCAGCTCCTCCTCGACGAAGGCGGTGACTTCGAGGTTGGAGAATTGCAGCAGCTTGATCGCCTGACGCAGTTGCGGCGTCATCACCAGCGACTGGGACAGGCGTAGATCGAGACGCGGGCCGATCGCCATGGCGGTCCTTGCACGAGGCGCAGGGGCGGCCGCCGCCGCCCTGCTGCAGTGCAGCGCGAGCGGCGTCACTTGGCAAGCAAGAATCGTGCTGGACCCGATTGACGCTGCTACGCGCGGCGCGGTGGCCGGGCGGTGGCTGGCCGGGGCGTAGGGTTCACGGCGAGCGGCGGGGGGTCATGCCCATTCCCTCCGGCTCCGCGGGGTGGGGGCCGGCGGGCGTTGCCTGCGCCGCTAATCCGCCGCGGCGCGGGCGGCGGGATTGCACCGCTCCGCCACCGCGTCGCCGAACGACTCCAGGATGCGGCGGGAGATGGCGTCGCTGTCGTGGTCGTATTCC
>JAKAZX010000218.1 GCA_021826485.1 Pseudomonadota bacterium
CGGGCGATGTCGAACGCTTCGCCGCGCAAAGCGGCATCGTGTTGCGCGCGCCGGTCGGGGTGATCCCGCTCGGCTGCGGGTTCGGCGCGGCCGCGCCGGCGGTCGCATCGGCGCGGCTGCCGCCGGCCGGCAGCTACGTAATGTTCGTCTCCACGCTGGAGGCGCGCAAGAACCACCTGCTGCTGTTCCGCGTCTGGCGCCGCCTGCTGGAGGAGATGCCGGCGGATGCCGTGCCGAGCCTGGTCTTCGCCGGGCGGATCGGCTGGCTGGTGGACGACCTGATGCGGCAGCTTGAGAACACGGACTATCTCGGCGGCAAGATCCGGCTGATCGAGGATGCCTCCGACGCCGAGCTTGCCAGCCTGTATCGCGGCTGCCGGTTCACGCTGTTTCCCTCGCTGTACGAGGGCTGGGGGCTGCCGGTGACGGAGAGCCTGGCCTTCGGCAAGCCGTGCATCGCCGCCCGCGGCTCGTCGCTGCCCGAAGCCGGCGGCGGGCTTGCGCGGTATTTCGATCCCGAGTGCGTCACCGACGCCTGCACGGTGATCCGCGCGACGATCGAGGACCCGGATGGGCTGCGCGCCTGGGAGGCGGAAATCGCCCGCGCCTTTGCGCCGGTTTCCTGGCGGACCACGGCCGAGGCGGTGCGGCGCGGGCTGCTGGGCGGGCCCGCCCCGGAAGGCTAACGCCGTTAGCCTTCGCCGCTTTGCGTGCAAGCACGAAAGCACGCAATGCGAATCCGGTTGCGGCTTTTCGTGCTTTTTGCCAAAGACGCAAAACGCCAAACGTTTTTGGCAGAAAGGCAAAATGCACGTTATCGTTCTTGCCAGCCAGAAAGGCGGCGCCGGCAAAACCACGCTGGCCGCGCACATCGCCGTGGCGGCCGAGGCCGCGGGCGACGGGCCGGCCGTCCTGATCGATACCGACCCGCAAGGTTCGCTGTCCGCCTGGTGGAACGCGCGCGAGGCGCGGGCCCCCGCCCTGGCGCCCACCAGCATCGCCGAGCTGCCCGCCAAGCTCGCCGCCCTCGCCAGTGCCGGCTACGCCATCGCCGTGGTGGACACCCCGCCCGCGATCACCGAGGCGATCAGCGCCGTGCTGCGCTCGGCCGATCTGGTGCTGATCCCGACCCGGCCGAGCCCGCACGACCTGCGGGCGGTCGGCAGCACCGTCGCGCTGGCGCGGGCGGCGGGCAAACCGTTCGTCTTCGCCGTCACCCAGGCCAAGCCGAATGCCCGGCTGACGGTGCAGGCCGTCGCGGCGCTGTCCGAGCACGGCGCGGTGGCGCCGGCCATCGTGCACGACCGCGTCGATTACGCCGGCTCGATGATCGACGGCCGCACGGTGCAGGAGACCGACGCGAAAGGGCGGAGTGCCGCGGAAATGGCGGAACTGTGGGGCTTCGTGAAAGCACGCATGACAAAAAGCACGAAAGCACGCAACGGAGGCAAGGAGAGCCGATGAGCAAGAAGCCGGCCGCCGCCCTCTCGGCCGATCTGGTCGCCGTCAAGGGCGCGGCGCTGCCGGCGCCGGACATGCCCGGCCGCGGCCCACACGCGGCCGAACCGCCGCTGCCCGCCGGCGGGATGCCGCTCAATTTCCGCGTCCCGGACAGTTTCCGGCGCGAGTTCAAGGTTTACGCGGCGCGGCACGGCCTCAAGCTCAACGAATTGTTGCGGCGCAGCTTCGAGGCCTATCGGCGCGAGCACGGCGAATAGCACGAAAGCACGAATTCTGGCTGGACCAAAACCGGTGCGACTCGGGGCGGCTGCCGGGCGAAAGTTATCCCCGTTTTTCCCGTGGGGTTAAGTGACACCCCGGCACACGACCCCCAGCGCGCGCGAGTCGTCCCGTGGGGTTAAGTGACAGCGCCGTGGGGTTAAGCGACACGACTCGGGGTTATCCCGTGGGGTTAAGTGACGAAACTACTAGCTAGAAAACAACTAGCTTCCTACTAGCCCTGTCACTTAACCCCACAGTTGACAGCGAGAGTTTTCCGAACGCAGTGTGCCGAAGCATTGCCTTGGAACAGCGCCGGTGACGGGTGACAGCGACAGCTCCAACGTTCATCGACTGGTCCTGATACATGGCCGCGAACGTGCACGTGAGCTTGTGGACGCCCGCATGCGTCCGCTCATCGACATCGCCGCCGAGGTGCTGGCCGACGACACCCAGCGCATCGGAATTTCCTACACCGGGTTTTGCCTGACCGCGCTGCCGCACAAGAAACTTGCCGATGACCAGCCGTGGGAAAAGCGTGGCCATCGCGTCACCCTGCTGGTGGAGCCGGGCCGGCTGAAGCACGGCGGCAAGATGAGGCTGTTCGGCGTTCCCTACGGCGCCCGCGCCCGCATGATCCTGCTGTACCTGCAAACCCAGGCGATCCGCACCGGCAGCCGCGAGGTGGCGCTCGGCCGTTCGATGCGCGACTGGATGGAACGCATGGGCCTTGCCGTCGGCGGTGAGACGGCACGCGCGCTGCGCGAGCAGGCGGCGCGGATTTCCGCATGCAGCCTGAAATTCTTCTGGGAGGATGGCGGCTCGGACGGGTTCGAGCGCGGCGCCATCGTCCGCTCCGGCCTGCGCTTTCATGCCGAGGACAGCGCCCAGGGATCGCTGTGGGAAGACCGGGTCGTCCTTGACGAGACGTTCTTCGCAGCACTGCGCGACCACCCGGTACCGTTGCTGGAAGCCGCGATCCGCCAGCTGCGCGACCGGTCCATGTCGCTGGATATCTACGTGTGGCTGGCGTGGCGGCTGCACCGGCTGACGACGCCCACCACCATCTCGTGGCTCGCGCTGCATGCCCAGTTCGGCACCGGCTTCAAGGCGATCCGGCAATTCAAGCCGCGCTTCACCGAGGCGCTCGAGGCGGCGCTGGCCGCCTACCCGCAAGCGCGCCTCGACCTCGACGACAAGGCGATCACCCTGCACCCGGCCCGGCCGCCAATCGCCCGCCTGGGGTGAGGCGAGGGGTGTCACTTAACCCCACACCCGCGCGGCCGGGAAAGCCAGGCTTCGTCTCGGCCATAATACGCAGTGCATTGCTCGGAATAACGCAGCCCCGGGGCCTCGGCGCACCCGTTGCAATCCGCTGCCTTGCGGGCTAGGTAGCGCCCTGTCGAGGACGCGAAAAGCCCTTTCAGAACCCCATGCCGCATTGCCGTGACGTACAGTCCTTGGGGCAACGAGAGCACGCGATATCGGCCGGGCGTTTGTTTCTTTTCAAACATGATTGGGATGGCGATTGGGGGGCGGCCTTGATCGACACCGTCCTGAACGCTCGTTGATTTCCCCCTGGGTGCCCGCGACAATTTTCCGCAACGATCTGGCGCGACGGAACGGGGGCTAGGCAGGACATGGACAGACAGATGGAACCGGAAAACAGCGACGACCTCGCCCGCACGGCGGCGCGCCCGAACGACCTGCGGCTTCGGTACGAGGAAGCGCTGGCAAAACTCGCGGACCTGCGGACCGAGCTTGACCGCGCGCTGGCCGAACGCGACGCCACGATGCAGGAACTGTTCGAAAGCAACCGCTATTCCGGCGCGCTGACCGTCGAGCGCCAGGTGTTGCTGGAACGCGTGGCGGGCGCGGAAGCGCAACAGCAGATGCTGCGCGACCATCTGGCCGAGGCGCAAGCGCGCAAGCACGTCCTCCAGAATTATCTCGACTCCGTCTACGCGAGCACGTCCTGGAAGTTCGCCTGGCCGGTACGGGCGGCGAAGCGCCTTCTGCAAGGCAAGCGGCCGTGAGCGGCCTGGACCAAACCAACGCGCGCCCGGAAATCTGCATCATCGGGCGTTGCCGCTTCGAGTCCGGAATCGGCTCGATCACCTATTCGCTGTGCGAGGCGCTGGCCCGCAACTTCCCGGTCTGCGTCCTGCCGACCGAACCGGATATCCGGACCTGGGACCATGTGATGCTTCCAAGCGGGCGGATCATCCCCGTCTGCAAGGACACATCCGCGCTGAAGGTCTCGATCTTCTGCGATGTCCTCTGGAACGGCCAGTACGACTTCAACCTGCATCTGCTCCCCGGGCACACGCTGAACTACGCCCACATCGTGTTCGACTCGGACGAGCTGCCGAGCCGCTGGGTCAGCGAGATCAACGAGCGGTTCCATCTCGCCATCGTGTGCAGCCCGCATCTCGTCAAAACCCTGCGGAACTCCCGCGTCGAGCGGCCGATCGCCTGCGTGCCGATCGCGCTCGATCTCGAACCATTGCTTGTCGAACCGTTCGAGCCGCCGCGCGCGGGGCGGACGCGGTTTTGCTCGGTTGCCGCCTTCCATCCGCGCAAGGGCACGCGGCTGCTCATCGACGCCTTCGCCGAACGCTTCGCCGGCCGTTCGGATGTCGAGCTGGTCCTGCATTCGAACATCGCGTTCGGTGACACATTCACCCGCATGCAGCGGCTGATCGACGATCTCGGTCTGACGAATGTGAAGGCCTCGCACGGCCCGCTGTCCGTGGCCGACAAGAACGCGCTCATTCGCAACAGCGATGTGTTCGTCAACTTCTCGCGCGGCGAGGGGTATTCGATCGGCCCGCGCGAGGCGATGGCGCTCGGCAAGCCGTTGGTGCTGTCCGATGTCGGTGGCCATGCCGATTTGGCCGGGCAACCCGGCGTGTTCATGGTGCCGACCGCGTTCAGCGTGCCCGGCCGGTATCCGGAGATCGACAATCTGGTGTTCGGCGAGCAACGCGTCGTCGAGACCAGTGCGGTCGCCGAGGCGCTGGAACAGGCGCGGGCCTACGCCCAGTCGGAGGAGAACGCGAGGACGGCGCAGGCGCGCCGGTCCCGCGCCGCCGACTTCACGTTCACCCGGCTCTCGACCAGCTTTGCCGAGTTGATCAACCCCGACATCAGCCGCTTCCGCAGCCTGCGGCCGCAACCGCGCGACGTCTCGATCCCGGAGGAGTTCCGCGCCCGGGTGCGGCAGACCCTGGGCCGGTCCGCCGCGCGCGTGGCCAGCGTGCGCCGCACCCTGACGCCGGCCTACGACGCCGGCTTCTTCTCGGTCTTCAACGCCTTCATGAGCCATCTTGTATGGGACTTGCAGGAAGACCGCTGCCACGGCGTGTTCCCGGACTGGGATGTCGGGCGGCTGATCGAGCGTGAGGGAACCACCAAGTTCACCAGCTTCTGCTATGGCAAGCCCTCGGAGGGCAATGTCTGGCTGAAACTGTTCCAGCCGCTTTACGGCTATACCGAAGCGGAGATGAACGACCGCGACTTCCTGTACGCCAACGCCACCTTCCCGGCGATGCGGCACAACGAGAAGCGCGAACCGCTGATGACCTATGTGCACGCGTACAAGCTGTATCAAAGCCGGGATTTCGCGTTCTGGCGGCAGCAGTATCACAAGGTGTTCGCCGAGCATGTCCGGCTGCGGCCGGAACTGGCGGCGGAGATCGACGCGTTCGCGGCGCGCAACCTCAAGGCCGGCTTCATGATCGCGGCCCATGTGCGCCATCCGAGCCATGTGATGGAGCAGCCGAACGCCGCGATGGCGCACAACCAGGTTTACATCGACCGCATCCATCAGACCTTGCGCCGGCGCGGCATCGATGCCGACCGCGGCGACTGGGGGCTGTTCCTGGCGACCGACCAGGACCGGGTGGTGCGCCAGTTCCGCGACGAATTCGGCGAACATGTCGTCTGCTTCACCGATGTCCGGCGCACGTCGATCGAGGAAGACGCGCGTTTCGAAAGCATGAGCGAAGCCGACCGCAAGAAGGAAGGCCAGCAGGTGCAGCATCTGGTGGCGGCGAACCCGGAAACCTGGACCACGCGCATGGCGTGGGAAGTGATCCGCGACGCCTACGCGATGGCGCGCTGCCATCTGCTGCTGCATGTCGTCAGCAATATCTCGACGGCGGTGGCGTACATGAATCCGGACGTCGAGCTTGAACTCTGCCGCGCCTGAGCGCGCGCCGACACCCTCTGACAGGAGATCGCGACAGCATGGGCCAAAAACGTTTCCTGGTGACCGGGGGCTGCGGCTTCGTCGGTCGCCATCTGATCGCCCGGCTGGCGCAGGATGCCCCGGAGGAGATCTGGGTGGTCGATGACCTGTCCACCGGCGCCCACCCGTCGCGCTGGGAGCGCCCGGTCGTCGAGCAGATCGATCTTACCCGCCCCGGCGTGAGCGAGTTCCGCCTCGCCGGCTCGGATACCCGCATCGTGTATCTGCAAGCGGATTTTCTGGCGCTGGCGCTGGCCGAGCTGGGCCGGATTCCCGATATCGGCCTCGCGCGCCTGCCGCATTTCGATGAGGTGTATCACCTCGCCTCCGTGGTCGGCGGGCGCAACGTGATCGACAACGACCCGCTGGCGGTCGGCATCGATCTGGCCATCGATTCGGCGTTCTTCCTGTGGGCCGCCAAGGTGGCCCGGCCGGACCGCATTCTCTACGCCTCGTCCAGCGCGGCCTATCCCATCCATCAGCAGACGTTCGAGACCGCGGTGCCGCTGAAGGAGGAGATGATCGACTTCCAGGATATCATCGGCAAGCCGGACTACACCTATGGCTGGAGCAAGCTGACCGGCGAATATCTGAGCCGGATCGCGGTCGAGAAATACGGGCTGCGCGTCGGCGTCGTGCGCCCCTTCTCCGGTTACGGCGAGGATCAGGAGCCGGTCTATCCGTTCCCGGCCATCGCGCTGCGCGTCGCCGCGCGGCGCAACCCGGTGATCGTCTGGGGCAGCGGCGAGCAGAGCCGCGACTTCGTGCACATCGACGACGCCGTCGAGGCCTGCACGCGCGTTTGCCGCCGCATCGGCGACGGCTCGGCGGTGAATATCGGCAGCGGCCGGCCGGTCACGTTCCTCGAACTGG
>JAKAZX010000219.1 GCA_021826485.1 Pseudomonadota bacterium
GACGGAGGAGCGTGCCGCGTATCTGCGCGCCGCCGCCTCCCGCCGCCGCAACGGGGAGGAGGAGGCGGTGGAGCCGGCCGTCGCCGATGGGGAGGAGCCGGTGGCGGAGGTCACGCTGTCGCCGGAACGCTTCGCCGAGATGGAAGCGGCAGAGGAATTGCTGCTGACCGTCACCGACGGCGGCTTCGGCAAGCGATGCTCGGCCTACGAATACCGCGTGTCCGGCCGGGGCGGGCAGGGGATTGCCAACATCACGCTGACCCCGCGCACCGGCCGCGCGGTTGCCGCGACCTTCCCGGTGCGGCCAGGCGACGACGTGATGCTGGTCACGGATGCCGGCCGCCTGATCCGCCTGCCCGCCGACCAGGTGCGGCTGACCGGCCGCACCGCGATGGGCGTCACCCTGTTCCGCCTGGACGCCGGGGAGCGGGTGACCAGCGTGTTCCCGATCGTCGAAACCCCCGGCGACGCCGCCGAGGACAACGGGGAGGAGCCGGCCTCCGATGGCTGACGAACCGGCGCGTCCCAGCTTCCGGGTCGGGCTGTACCCGGGGACGTTCGATCCGATCACCAACGGCCATGTCGATATCATCAGCCGCGCGGCGCGGATGTTCAGCCGGCTTGTGGTGGGTGTTGCCGCCAACGCGGGCAAGGGGCCGCTGTTCCCGCTGCACGAGCGGGTCGAACTGGTGCAGGCGGAGATGGCGCCGATCGCCGCGCGCACCGGAACCGAGATCGAGGTTCGATCGTTCGACAGCCTGCTGATCGCGTTCGCCCATCAGGTGGGCGCCAGCGTGATCGTGCGCGGCCTGCGCGCCGTGTCGGATTTCGACTATGAGTTTCAGATGGCGGGGATGAACTACCGGCTCGACGCGAATGTCGAGACGGTGTTTCTGATGGCCAGTGAGCGGCACCAGTTCATCTCCTCCCGCTTCGTCAAGGAGATTGCGCAGCTCGGCGGCGACATCACCAGTTTCGTGCCGTCGCTGACGCTTGCGCGAACGCTGGCGCGGGTCGCCGCGCCGGCGTGAACCGCGTCATTTCCCGGAGAAGAAAGATGCGTCGTCGCGCGTTGCTTGCCAGCCTGTCCGTCCTTCCCACCCTCACCATGATCGGAGCCTCCATGAGCGACGCCGCCACCCTGGACCCCGAGAACACGCTGTACATGGACCTGAAGGATGGCCGCGTGGTGATCCAGCTCCTCCCGCAGATCGCGCCGCTGCATGTCGCGCGGGTGAAGGAGTTGGCACGCAAGGGCTTCTATGACGGCACGCCGTTCCATCGGGTGATCGAGGGGTTCATGGCGCAGGGCGGCGACCCCACCGGCACCGGCACCGGCGGCAGCGACCTGCCGCCGCTGAAGGCGGAGTTCACCAACCAGCGCAAGTTCCTGCGCGGCACCGTGGGCGCGGCGCGGACCAACGATCCGAACAGCGCCAACAGCCAGTTCTTCATCATGTTCGCCCCGGCGCCCAGCCTCGACGGCCAGTACACGATCTGGGGCCAGGTGGTGTCCGGCATGCAGTACGTGGACGCGATCAAGCGCGGCACCGGCGGGAACGGCATGGTGCAGAACCCCGACCGGATCATCCATCTGCGGGTGGCCGCCGACGTGAAGCAGTAATAGCCGCCCTTGACCTCCCGCGCCCCTTGGCGTTGAAGGCGCGCGGGAGCCCGTAGCTCAGCCGGTAGAGCACGAGACTTTTAATCTTGGGGCCGAGGGTTCGAGTCCCTCCGGGCTCACCACGTTCACGGCATGAGCGGCTCGCCGCGCTCGCCCAGGCCGAGGTAGATTTCCTGTACCCGCTTGTCGCGTTTCAGTTCGGCCGCGGTGCCGGCCAACTGGATCGCCCCGCGCTCCATGATCGCCACCTGGTCGGCGATGTCGAGCGCCACTTCGATCTGCTGCTCGACGATGACGACGGCGGTGCCCTGCGCCGCCCAGCGCCTGAGGAAGGCGAGGATCGGCGGGATCAGCGCCTGGGCGAGGCCGAGCGACGGCTCGTCGCACAGCAGCACTTTCGGCTGCGCGACGAAGGCCTGGGCGAGCGCCAGCATCTGCTGCTGGCCGCCGCTGAGGTCGCGCGCCTGCGCGTGCAGCTTGTCGCGCAATATGGGGAACACCTCGAATACCGGCGCGACGATGGTGCCGAAGTCGAACTGCCGTCCGCGGAAGGCAACCCCCAGGCGCAGATTGTCCCGCACGGTCAGACGTGGGAACACCCGGTGCCCGTCCAGCACCAGCCGCAGGCCCGCGCGCGTGACCTCCTCCGGCGCGGTGCCGGTGATGTCGCGCCCGTCCAGCTCCACGCGGCCGGCGGTGGGACGGATGAAGCCGGCGATCGTGCGCAGCAGGGTGGACTTGCCGGCGCCGTTCGGCCCCAGGATCAGCAGGATTTCGCCGGGCCGTGCCGCGAGGTCGATGCCGCGCAGCACCGGCACGCGGCCATAGCCGGCATGAAGGTCAGCGACCCGCAGCATCGGCCGCCCCGGTGAACAATGCGCGCACCCGCGGATTGTCGGCGATCTCGGCCGGCGCGCCCTCGGCAACGATCTGTCCGGCGTCGAGCACGCTGATCCGGTCGGCGACGCGCCAGACCAGATGCAGGTCGTGCTCGACCAGCAGGATGGTCTTGCCCAGCCGGTCGCGCAGGAAGCGGATCAGGGTCGCGAAATCGCGCCGCTCCTCCGCCGACAGGCCGGCGGCGGGTTCGTCCAGCAGCAGGATGTCGGCATCGGTCGCGACCATCCGCAGCGTCTCCAGCACGCGCCGCTGGGCGTGCGCCAGCAGATCGGGCCGATTCCCCGTCCAGGCCGGGCGGAACCGTTGCAGCGCGTGCAGCAGCCAGTGGTTGCGCGTGCCGCGCAGGTCGGCGCCGATCTCCAGGTTCTGCCAGATCGACATGTCCTCGAACACGCGGGGCGTCTGGAACGTGCGGCCGAGGCCGAGCGCGGCGAGGCGGTGGGCCGGCAGACGGGAACTGACCGCGCCATGCAGCCGCACCTCGCCGCCGTCCAGCCGGATCAGGCCGGAGATGACATTCAGCAGCGTCGTCTTGCCCGACCCGTTGGGACCAACGAGCCCATGCACGCGGCCGGCCGCGACCGTGAGATCGACATCGCTCAGCGCCAGCAGCCGATCGAACCGCTTGCGCGCGCCCTGCACGGTGATGGCCGCGGCGGCGGTGGGCGCGGCCGTGTTCCGCGCTTGCGCATTTTCGTCCTGCAACACCGCGGCGAGGTCGATGGGCGCGATCTGCGCGCGCATCTGCCGCCGCCGCAGCGCCTTGACCACGCTGCCGACCACGCCGTCCGGAAACGCCAGCATGATCAGCAGCGCCACCATGCCATAGGCGAGCAGACGGTAGACGGAAAGCTGCGCCAGGATCGCGTTCGGCACAAGATAGAGGATCCAGACGCCGATCACCGGCCCGGCGAGTTCGCCGGACCCGCCGACGATCACCGAAAAGAAGAAGAAGATCGACAGGTCCACGCGGAATGCATAGGGGCTGACGAAGCCGAGCACCGGCACATACAGCGCCCCGGCGATGCCGGTGCCGAGCGCGGCGAGCGTGAACGCGAGGAAGCGCAGGCGGCCAGGGGCGATGCCGAGCGTCATCGCGGCCTCCGGACTGACGGATGCGACGCGCATGCGCCGCCCGGTGCCGGTGCCGCGCAGCGCCGCATGGCCGAGCAGCGCCGCGATCGTGGTCGCCATCACCAGCAGGGATGTCCAGCTCAGCCCGGCGCGACCCGCCTGCGTCAGCCCCGGCAGGCTGACCGTGATGCCGTTGATGCCGTTGGTCAGGCTGTCGAACGCGACCAGCAACTGCGGAAACACCACGGCGGCGCTGAGCGTGACGAAGCCCAGATAGTAGCCCTGCACACGCAGCGCGGGCAGCGCGAACAGTAGCCCGAGCACCAGCGCCGCGGCGATGCCGGCAACGAAGCCGGCACCGTAGCCATAGCCCCACAGGCCGGTGACGATGCCGGTGGTGGTCGCCGCAAGGCCGAACAGCGCGCCCTGGCCGAACGATACCTGCCCGGCATCGGCGAGCAGCATGTTCTGCATCACCGCGACGGTTACGAAAAGGTTCACCACCAGGAAGTTGTGCGCCCAGTACGCGCTGCCCAGCAGCGCCGGCAGGACGATGCTGATGGCCACGCCGAGGATGCCGAGCACGAGCTGCCAGCGCGCCATGCGCCTCAGACCCGCCGCGCCGCGGGGCGGCCGAACAGACCCTCCGGCCGTCCCATCAGCACGGCCACCAGCAGCGCCAGCGACACTGCGTCCTGGAACTCGCCGCCATAGGTGTAGGCAGCATACATCGAAATCATGCCGACCAGCAGCCCGCCGACCAGCGCGCCGAGATCGCTGCCGAGGCCGCCGATCACCGCGGCGACGAAGCCGTGCAGGACGTACGACACGCCGGAGTCGTTGGCGATGGCGATCACCGGGGCGGCGACGAACCCGGCCGAACCGACGATCAGGCCGCTGATCGCGAAGGCGAGAATCTGCAGCCGGTGCACGCGGATTCCCGCGGCCCGGGCGGCGTCGAGGTCCTGCGCGATCGCGCTGATGGCAAGCCCGGTCAGCGCGCGGGTATGGAACCAGCGCAGCAGGCCGAACCAGACAAGCGCGAGCAGGAGCGACAGCGCATACGGCGCGGGCACGCGGGTGCCGAGAAACCAGAATGACGGGAACGGGCTGCGCACCGTCTGCTGCGCGGTGCCCTGGAAGATCAGCAGCACCGCACCGATGATGACGGATGCCGCAAGCGTCGTGATCAGCCAGGAATGCTGCTCCACCGAAGACCGCAGCGGCAGCAGCGTCAGATATCCCTGCACTGCGAGCAGCGCCGCCATTAGCAGCGCCGATGCCGGCAGGAACACGAACCAAGGCCCGATGCCGGGCGATGACGGCAGCACCAGGAAGGCAAACAGGCCGCCCAGCACCAGCATGTTTCCCTGGGCGAAATTGAGGATGCCGCTGGAATTGAAGACGACATTGAAGCTCATGCCGATCAGCGCGAACACCGCCCCGATGCCGGCGCCGTGGACCAGAACGATCAGCGCATCCTGCATCGCCGGCCGGCCTGCTCAGCCGTCACGCAGCGATGGATCGGGCATGGTCGCCACTCGCCTCGTTGGCTTCCGATCACGAACCGCCGCAGCCGTAGCGCTGCTGCAAGCCGCCTTCGACCACGCGGTCGGGATAGACCGAGGCCAGCGCGCCCGGCCCGACCAGGAAATGCGACTGGGCGCTGGCGGCGAAATCCTCGATGATTCCCTTGTAGTCGCCGGCATGCGCCTCCAGCCACGCGGCAATCACCGGCCCGTCGGTCTTGCCGCCACTGGCCTCGATCGCCTGCTTCATCAGCCCGACCCCGTCATAGAAGGTCGCGGCGAAGGGCAGCGAAAGCCGGGCGGCATCGGACGGCCGGAACGCCTTCGCCTTGGCGACGAAATCCAGAAACGGCTTGGGCAGCGCCTTGGCGTCGCAATAGGTGAAGGCCTTGTAGTTGATCCCGGTCACGTCATGCGCATGAAACGCGTCGACGCCGGCCACCTTCAGCGCCGCGCCGGCGAAGGTCGCGACCGTGTAGTTGCCCGTCACCTTGACGTTCCAGCCGAGGTCGTCGAGCGACTTGAGCACGTTGCCCGCGTCCTCGCCGCTGCTGGCGAACAGGAACAGCGTGTCCGGGTTGCCGCGCTTCAGCGTCAGCAGTTGCGGCGTCATGTCGGTGGCACGGTACTGGTATTGCTGCACGCCGGTCAGCTTCATGCCGCGGGTCGCCATCTCCTTCTTCATCGATTCGACGAAGGATTGCGACTGCGCGCCGCTGTCGGAGATGATCGCGCCGGATTGCGCGTGCAGCACCTGCACGGCCTGCGCGATCACGGCACTTGCCTGGGACTGCGCGTTGATCAGCAGGCTGAAGTAGTACGGCGCGATCTTCGGCACGATCAGCTCCGAGCCGGTGGCGCCCATTTGCGGCACCTTGGCGGCATTCACCACCGGCAGTGCCGCCATGATCACCTGGCTGATCACCGGGCCGAACAGGATGTCCACCTTCTCCTGGCTGACCAGGCGCGTCATCTCGCCCACGCCGACGGTCGGGTCGGTCTGCGTGTCGGCGGTGACCACCTGGACCTTGCGTCCCGCAATGCCGCCCGCCGCATTGATTTCCTGCACGGCGAGATCGACGCCGAGCCGTGCCGCTTCGGCGGCACTGGCGCCGCCGCCGGTCAGATCGAGGAACTCGCCGAGTTTCAGCGGCGGCCCGTCGGCCAGCGCCGGTTGCGCGCCGGCGCCGAGGGCCGCGCACAGAATGAAGCCAATCAGGGTGCGCACGCCAAGCGTGCGCCGGCGAAGCTGCATCGGCATCGGAGTCCCCCTGACCGCGCACTTGCGTAATCTGCATGTGAGACTATAGACGTTTGACCGGCCGGTCAATCTGCGCGCAGCGGGCTGGCGTCGCGCCGTTTGCCGCCCTAGCCTGTCGCCGAACAGCGGATCGTCCCACATGCGCGTTGGCATCGAAGTCGGGGGAACCTTCACCGATCTGGTCGCGGTGGACGATGGCCGCATCACGGTGGTCAAGGTGCCCAGCACGCCGGACAGCCCGGATCGCGGTGCGTTCGCGGCGATCGCGGCGGCCGGGCTGGCGCCCGAGCGGATCGCCGATCTCGTGCACGGCTCCACGGTCGCCACCAACGCGATCCTGGAGCGCAAGGGCGCGCGCATCGCCTTCGTCACCACGCAGGGCTTCCGCGACATCCTGTTCCTGCAACGTCACGACCGCCGCAACATCTATGATCTGCGCTACGCCAAGCCGCTGC
>JAKAZX010000220.1 GCA_021826485.1 Pseudomonadota bacterium
TCCTGAGTGCCGTGTTGTCGCGCAAGCTGCTGCCCGACCTGACCGGCAGCATCGGCCTGTCGGCGGAGCAGGAGAGCATTTCCCAGGAAGGCATCACGCGGCCGTACACGCTGTTGCAGGTGCCGCTGACGCTGCAATTCGACAACACCCACAGCCTGCTCGATCCCACCCACGGCTACCGCCTCGGCACCACCATCACGCCGACCGAAAGCCTCGACCAGCAGGCGACCACGTTCGTGATCGCGCAGGCCTCCGGCTCGACCTATCTCGACCTGTCCGGCAACGGGCGCAGCGTGCTGGCGGCGCGGCTGCTGGTCGGCGCCGTGGAGGGTGCCGGCACGTTCGGCATTCCCGCCGACCAGCGCTTCTATGCTGGCGGCAGCGGCACCGTGCGCGGCTTCGTCTTCCAGTCGGTCGGCCCGCAATTCGCCGACGGCATCCCGATCGGCGGCACCGCGATCGACGCCGGCTCGCTCGAATTCCGCCAGCGCATCGGCGGCAATTACGGCTTCGCCGTGTTCGCCGATGCCGGCCAGGTGTCCGATGCCGGCGTGCCGTTCACCGGCACGCCGCAGGTGGGCGTGGGCGCCGGCGCGCGCTACTACACCTCGTTCGGCCCGCTGCGCGTGGATTTCGCCGTGCCGGTCACGAATCAGCCGCATGGCGGATCGTTCGAAGTCTATATCGGCATCGGCCAGGCGTTCTGATGCGGGGACGAATGACCATCGGCGGCGCCGCGCGCGCCAGGAACCGGCGATGAGGCGGCTGCTGCGCTGGGGCGGATGGCTGGTGGCGGCGCTGCTCGGCCTGCCGCTGCTGCTGCTGGCGGCGCTGCTGCTGGCACTGAACCTGCCCGCCGGCCAGCGGCAGGCGGCACAGCTCGTCAACCGTCTGGCCGGCGGCAGCGTCAGCATCGACGGTCTCGGCGGCGGGTTTCCCGCATCGCTGCGCATCGGGCGCATCGGGCTGCGCGATGCCGATGGCGAGTATGCGGTGATTCACGGCGCGGCACTCGACTGGTCACCGTTCGCGCTGCTGCATCGCGATCTCCGCGTCACCCGGCTGGCGGCGGCGCGCATCGACGTGCTGCGCCTGCCGGTCGCCGCGCCGGCCACGGAAACGCCGTCATCCTCGACATCGTCCTTCTCGCTGCCGGTGCGCGTCGATCTCGACGCGCTGCGCATCGACCGGCTGGTGCTGGCCGCCCCGGTCGCCGGCGCGACGGCGGAACTGGCGGTGGCGGGGAGCGCGCATGTCGCCGACCTGACGGACGGCAGCGCCACCCTCGCCCTGCGCCGGCTGGATGCGCCGGGGACCTACCGCGTCACCGGCCGCATCGACCCGGCGCGGGTGCAGGCGGCGCTGGCGGTGGAGGAGCCGGAGGGCGGGTTCATCGCGGCGGTGGCGAAGCTGCCCGGCCTCGGCGGCAGCCTCACCGTGCAGGCGTCGGTGGACGGGCCTTGGCAGGCGGCGCGGGCCCGGGCGCACCTTGCCGCCGGGCCGCTGCGTCTGGCGGCCGAAGGGCAGATCGACATTCCCGGGCAGGCCGGCGACCTCGCCCTCACCGCCGATGCGCCGGCGATGGCGCCGCGGCCCGGCGTGTCCTGGCAGTCGGTGGCGATCGCGGCGCATGTGCGGGGCCAGCTTGCGCATCCGGTGGCGCATGCCACGGTTAGGATCGCCGGCCTCGCCGCCGCCGGCGCCGCCGTCCGGACGCTCGCGGTCGCGCTGACCGGCGACACGAAATCCGCCCGGCTCGACGCGACGGCGGACGGGGTGGAGGTGCCCGGCCCAAAGCCGGACCTGCTGGCCGCCGCGCCGCTGACGCTGCACGCCGCCGTCGATCTGGCCGACCCCGCGCGCCCGGTGCGCTTCACCCTGGCCCACACGCTGCTGACGCTCGCCGGCCGGGCGCAGACGGCGGGGGCGATGCAGGCCACCGCGCATCTCGACCTGCCGGACCTCGCCCCGCTGGCCGCGGCGGGCGGCGTGGCGCTGACGGGACACGCGGCGTTCGACCTCACCGCCGCCGAGTCGGATGCCGGGCGCAGCGCGACGCTGGACGGCACGATCGGCCTGACCGGCGGCATGGCGCCGCTGCCCGCGCTGCTGGGGCCGGCGGCGCGGATCGGCGTCAGCGCCGCGATGCAGGGCGATGCCGTGACCCTGTCGCGGCTGCAACTGGACGGGCAGACCGTGACGCTCGCCGCCCATGGCAGCCGGACGGCCGGCGGCGTGCTGGCGCTCGACTGGCAGGCGACGCTTGCCGACCTGTCGGCGCTTGCCGCCACGGTGCAGGGCCGGATGGCCGGGCACGGGCATGTCGCCGGCCCGGCCGACGACCTCGCCGCGCAGGCGACGCTGACCGGGGAAGTGGCGACGCAGGGCGTGCCGCGCGGCCCGCTGTCGGTGACGCTGGCGGCGCAGGGCCTGCCCGCGCGGCCGACCGGACATGTCAGGGCGGACGGGGAGCTGGACGGGGCGCCGCTGTCGCTCGACGCCTCCGCCGCGCGCGACGCGGACGGCACGCTGCATCTGGCGATCGCGAAGCTGGCCTGGAAAAGCGCCGCGGCCTCCGGCACGGCCACCCTGCCGCCGGGGGCGGTGCTCCCGCTCGGCCACCTCTCCGCGAAGATGACGCGGCTCGCCGATCTGGCGGCGCTGACCGGCGCGAAGCTTGCCGGCAGCGTCGCCGCCGAGGCCGATCTGGCGACGACCGACGGCCGGCCGACCGCGCGGCTGACGCTGGACGCGCGCGATGCCGGGCTGGCCGGAATCGCGACCGTCGGCAGCGCCAGGATGACCGCGACGGTGCGCGATCCGGCGACCGACCCGGCGGTTGCGGCGGCGCTGGACCTCACCGGCCTGCGCGTCGGCACGCTCGGCGGCACGCTGCGGCTGACCGCGGAGGGGCGGCAATCGGCGCTGGCGCTGCGCCTGAGTGCGGCGGTGCAGAACCTGATGGGGGCCGATGTCCAGGCGAGCGGCAACGCGACCCTCGATGTGCCGGGACGGTCGCTGGCGCTGGCGGCCTTGCAGGCGGATTGGAAGGGCGAATCGCTGCGGCTGCTCGGCCCGGCGCGCGTGCAATTCGCGAACGGCGTCGCGGTGGACCGGCTGCGCCTGGGGCTGCAACAGGCGGTGGTGGAACTGGCCGGCCGGCTTTCCCCCACGCTCGACCTGACGGCGGCGCTGCGCAACGTCACCGCCGACCTCGCCCGCCCGTTCCTGCCCGACATGGCGGCGCAGGGCGTGCTGAATGCCGAGGCGCGGATCACCGGCACCGCTTCGCGCCCGTCCGGCACGGTGCGCGTGCGGGCGACCGGGCTGCATCTGGCCAGCGGCCCCGCCGCCGGCCTGCCGCCGGCCGAGATCGCGGCGGATGCGACGCTTGCCGGGCGGACGGCGGAAATCGACGCCCACCTGTCCGCCGGGCGCAACGCGCTGACGCTGACCGGCACGGCGCCGATCGACCCGGCGGCGGCAATGCAACTGCGCGCCGCCGGCGCGCTCGACCTCGCCACGCTGAACCCGCTGCTGACGGCAAGCGGGCGGCACGTGCTGGGGCGGGTGACGCTGGATGCGACGGCGACCGGCACGCTGTCCGCCCCGCGCGCCGCGGGCACGCTGCGGCTGGCCGGCGGGGACGTGCAGGATTACGCCCTCGGCGCCCATGTCACCGGCCTGTCGGCGGTGATCGAGGCGGACGGCGACCATGTCCGCATCGCCAGCCTGACCGGCCGTGCCGGCCAGGGGACGCTGGGCGCAGCGGGCAGCGTCGGCCTGGGCGGGACGATGCCGGTCGATCTGACGCTGACGGCGAAGAACGCCCGCCCGCTGGCCAGCGACCGGCTGACCGCGACGCTGGATGCCGACCTGACGCTGCAAGGGGAGCTGCTGGGCGCGCTGGCGGCGGGCGGGACGGTGAAGATCGACCGGGCGGAAATCCGCATCCCGAACAAGCTGCCGGCCAGCATCGCCGTGCTGGACGTGCGGCGCCCCGGGCAGAAGCCGCCGCCCCCGCCGACGCCCGGACCGGACATCGCGCTGAACGTGACGGTGGTCGCGCCGGGCGAGGTGTTCGTGCGCGGGCGCGGCCTGTTCGCCGAGGTGGCCGGGCGCATCCATGTCGGCGGCACCGCGGCCAAGCCGGTGCCGGTCGGCGAGTTCCGGCTGCGCCGCGGCGAATTCGACCTGGCCGGCACCACGCTGACCTTCACCAGCGGCGATGTGCGCTTCCTGGGCAGCGGCTCGCTCGATCCGACGCTGAACCTGGTCGCCAGCAGCACCACCGCCAATTACGTCGCGACGCTGACGGTCGGCGGCTTCGCCAGCGCACCGAAGATCACGCTGAGTTCGACGCCGCCGCTGCCGCAGGACGAGATCCTCGCGCAACTGCTGTTCCATCAGAGCGCGGGGTCGCTCTCTCCCGTGCAGTTGGCCTCGGCGGCGGCGGCGCTGGCGCAGATCAGCGGCGTCGGCGGCGGTGTGTTCGATCCGCTGAACGGGCTGCGCCAGCAGCTCGGCCTGGACCGGCTGACCGTGGGCGGCGGCCAGAACGGCACCGGCCCCTCGGTCGAGGCCGGCCGCTACGTGGCGCAGGGCGTCTATGTCGGCGCCAAGCAGTCGGCCGACGGCAACGGCTCGCAGGCGACCGTACAGATCGACCTGCTGCGCGGGCTGAAGCTGGAAACCGATGTCGGCACCGGCACCCAGACCTCGGCCACCGGCGCGGCGGCAACCGCCGACCCGTACGGGACCAGCGTTGGACTGACGTATCAGTTCCAGTATTAGCCGGGGGAATGACCGCCGTTTCGGCCTTCCTGCTGGCGTTCCCGTCGCTGTTCTCGATCATCAACCCGATCGGCGGCGCGCTGATCTTCGGGGAGGCGACGCGCAACGTGGCGGCGGCGGACCGGCCGCGCATCGCCGGGCGGGTCGGCTTCTATTCGCTGCTGGTGATGCTGGGGGCGCTGTGGGGTGGCGCCTATGTGCTCAATTTCTTCGGCGTCTCGCTGGGCGCGCTGCGCATCGCCGGCGGCGCCGTGGTGGCGTTGAACGCCTGGCACCTGCTGATGACCCCCGACCGGCACGAGGACCGCAGGCGCCGCGAACGCGACGCGCCGCCGGAGGAGAATGCCGGCGACGCGCTGGAACTGGCGTTCTTTCCGCTGACCATGCCGTACACGACCGGCCCCGGCACCATCGCGGTCGCCATCACCCTGGGCGCGGAGCGGCCCGCCGGCGGCATCGGGCTGGTCGCCTTCTTCCTCGGCGTGTCGGCCGCCGCCGCGGTGAATGCCGGGGTGGTCTGGATCGCCTACCGCTTCGCCGAGCGCGTCACCGGCTGGATGGGCAATTCGGCACGCAACATCGTCTCCCGCCTCACCGCGTTCCTGCTGCTGTGCATCGGCGTGCAGATCCTGGTCGCCGGGCTGGGCGACGTGGTGGCCGGCTGGCGGGAAGGCTGACCGGGCGGGTCAGCCGCTCAGCCCACCTTGCTGATCGCCCATTTCACCTGCTGCGGGCCGTCCTGGAAGCCGGTCAGGACCACCTGCTCGGTGCGCCGCGGCGTCGGGCCGCCGAGATAGATGCTTTCCTCCAGCGTCAGCCGCGCCCCGTCGGCGCGCAGCCGCCAGCCGCTGCCGGACGACAGGCGGAGCAGCACCGCCTCCCCGTCCTGCTGCACGCTGGCATCGACCTCCGGATGCAAATGGAAG
This sequence comes from Pseudomonadota bacterium, assembly GCA_021826485.1. GTDB lineage: Bacteria > Pseudomonadota > Alphaproteobacteria > Acetobacterales > Acetobacteraceae > JAFKFJ01. The sequence goes on from JAKAZX010000220.1 coordinate 5,721, forward strand.
CGCACCGTGTAGGGCTGCGGCGACGCCCCTTCCACCGCGTCCTCGCCGCGGATGTCGTCGCCGCTCTCGCTCATGTAGAGGCGGCGGCGATGCACCACGCCGAACGGGCGCAGGTAGCCGTCATGGCTCGCTTCCAGCCAGTGCGCGCCGTTCGCCTCCTGCCGCTGCACCTCGACCTGGCCGGGCCGGCGGCCGAGACCGTCCGGCCGCAGTTCGGAGGAGCTGGTATCCGCGATCACCAGCGTCGAATGCGCGGCGGTGGCGCGCGTCGCGTCGCGCCATTCGGCGCCGGCGGCGGGCGCGGCGCCGACATTGACGATCATGCGGTCGCGGCCGATCGACAGCTCGAAGGCGAGCGTGCCGGCATGGGCGAAGCGGTCCAGCCGCGGCCCCGGCGGCACGCCGCAATCGACGATCAGGACGCTGCGCCCCGCCTGCAAGCGATGGAACCCGCCATCGGTCATCGCGGTCGCCGGCCGGCCGGCACGGCCCGCCTGGGTCAGCGCCAGATCGATCAGGGAGGCGCTGTCCTCCTTGCTGCCGTTGAACAGCGCGAGGCCGCCATCGCCGTGGCGCAGACCCCGCAGCGCCGGCGCCATCCGCTCGATCGCGCCGGCCAGCACGCTGGGCGGCTGCGCCTGGGCGGCCTGCAACAGCGCGCGGATTTCCGTCAGGTCCTGCAAGGCGGCGAGCAATTGCGCCGGGCTGCGCTCCGCATGGCAGCCATCGGCCAGCACCTGGCGCGCCACTTCCTGCGGCAGCACGCGCAGCGCGCGGGTCAGGAAGGCGGCGTGTTCGGGCAGCGCGACAGCGGCGGCGATCAGCCCTTTCAGCGCGGTCAGCGCGCGGGCGTCCAACTCCTCCGTCGGCAGGGCGGCGGCGAGGCCGCGGGCATCGGCGACCAGCCGCGCCATCAGCCGCTGGCGGAACCCGTCCTCCGCGCTGGCGGCGAAGAAATCGTAATGGCCGAGCCAGGCGGCGATGCGCGCGCCGGCCACGTCCGGCCGCTCCGCGAGCGGTGCGTTGCCGGCGCCGCCCATCCATTCCTGCACCAGCGCGCGCGCCCGCATCCGCGCCGCATCGGTGCCGAGTGCCCGCAGATCGCG
>JAKAZX010000221.1 GCA_021826485.1 Pseudomonadota bacterium
TCCTACAGCACCGCCAGCACGGCTTCCGCCCGGCTCACGTCGAAGCCGCCCGGCTGCTCCACCGCGATATGCGTCACCTTGCCGTCCTGGGCGACCAGGGCAAACCGCTGGCTGCGCACGCCGAGGCCGCGGGCCACCAGATCCAGCTCCAGCCCCAGCGCCTTGGTGAACGCGCCGGAACCGTCGGCCAGCATCAGGATCTTGCCGTCCACGCTCTGGTCCTTGCCCCAGGCGCCCATCACGAAGGCGTCGTTCACCGCCATGCAGGCGATGGTATCGACCCCCTTCGCGCGGATTTCCTCGGCCCGCTCCACGAAGCCCGGCAGGTGCTTGGCGCTGCAGGTCGGCGTGAACGCCCCCGGCACGGCGAACAGCACGACCTTCTTGCCCTTGAAGATGTCATCCGTGCTGATCTCCTTCGGCCCGTCCGGCGACGGTGTCATCAGCTTCATCGACGGGATGTGCTCGCCCACCTTGATGGTCATGGTTCCTGCTCGCTTCCTGATCTGTGCGCCGGCCGGGATAGGCGCGGGCCTCGCCACCTAGCGCCAACCGGCGGCGCGAGTCACCCCCGGGCTTTCGCGACGCCGCGATGCCGCTTGCGCTGCGGGACGGCGTGGCCAAGATAAGCTGCATGGTAAGAAAGGTTCCCACCAAGCCGCCCCGGCCGGAACGATCCCTCGGCGACGACGACGGGTCCGATCCGGCGGAGGCGCGCAGGCCCGGCGGCGGGCCGGCGCTGTCGCTCACCGGCCAGGTGCTGATCGCCATGCCGGCAATGAGCGATCCGCGCTTCGCCACCAGTGTCATCTATGTCTGTGCCCATACCGCCGACGGCGCGATGGGCATTGTCGTCAACCGGCCGCTGGCCTCGCCCAGCTTCGCCGACCTGCTGCAGCAGCTCGGCGTCGATCCGGTGCCGCCGGCCCGGTCGATCCGGCTTTGCCAGGGCGGCCCGGTGGACCACGCCCGCGGCTTCGTGCTGCACAGCGCCGACTGGACCGGGGACGGCAGCCTGCGGGTGGACGAGGGGACGGCGCTGACCGCGAGCCTCGACATCCTGAAGGCGATCGCCGCCGGCGGCGGCCCGCAGCACGGCGTGCTGGCGCTCGGCTATGCCGGATGGGGACCCGGCCAGCTCGACCAGGAGATCGGGCAGAACGCCTGGCTCTCCGCCCCCGCCGATCTCGATCTGCTGTTCGATGACCAGCATGCGACGAAATGGCGGCGGGCGCTGGCCAAACTGCGGGTGGACCCGCTGCTGCTCTCCGCCACCTCCGGCCGGGCCTAGCCGCGCCCGGCGGCGCGACTAAAATCATTGTCAGCGCACTTGACCGTATGCGAACTGCGATGACCTTCATGCTGGGCGTCGATGCGGCCTCGCGCCCGTCCGCAGGCCGGCCGCAGGGGCAGAGATCATGCAAACGCTAGAGACGTTCTCCCGCGCTGCGGCAGTCGTGCTGGCGATGGGACTGGTCGCGGGGTGCGCCGGCGGCAGCATCCCGGTGGCCGAGCAGCATCCGGGCGGGCCGGATATCGGCGCGGTGCTGGAAGGCAACCGGACCGAAACCGGGTTCAAGACCACCACCACCATGCCGGTCGCTGCCGCCGATGCGGTGGCGGGCCGCGTCGCGCCGTCGATCTCCTCCACCTCCGGGCCGGGGGGTACCGCCGCCGCGGTCGCCGCGCATGCGGCGGGGCCGGTCGGCGTGCATGCCTCATCCGGCGGCGGTGGCGGCAGCGGCGGCAGCGGCGGCGGCGGGGCCGGCAGCGGCCACTGAGCCGCTACCAGCGGAATGCCGGCAGCGTCGCGCAGGGGGCAAGCCCTGCGGCGCGCGCTGCCGCCTCCGCCGCCTCCGGCCCGGCCAGATCGGCCCAGTGGATGCCGCCGAGCACCCAGCACCCGTCCACGCCGACCGCGGCGGCGCCCGCCATGTCGGTGCGCAGAGCATCGCCGACCGCCAGCACGTCCCGGCCGGGGAACCCGAGCAGCGCCAGCACCGGGCGATAGACGGCGGGATCGGGCTTGCCGACCCACAGCACCTGCCCGCCCAGCGCGGCGTAATGCTGCGCCAGCGCCCCGGCGCAGATTACCCGTTCCCCGCCGCGAATGACCTCCAGGTCCGGATTGGCGCAGACCATCGGCAGGCCGGCGGCGCGGCAGGCCGCGAGTTCCTCGGCCCACGGGTCGATGGAGACCGGATGGCGGGTGTCGTCCGGCCCGGTGTTCAGCACGAAATCCGCGGCCGCCGGGCTCGCCGCCGGCTGATAGTCGAGGCCCGCGAACACGCTGCGGTCCCGCTCCGGCCCGATATGCCACAGCCGCCGGCCGAGTGCGGCGAACCCCGGCAGGTCGCGGTCGCGCAGCAGGGCGTGCGTCACCTCCCCGCTGGTGACGATGCCGTCATAGAGGTCGCGGGCGATGCCCATGCGCTCCATCCCCGCTGCCGCGACGGCCGCGCGGCGCGGCGCGTTGGACAGCAGGACCACCCGCCGGCCCGCTGCCCGCAGCCGCGCCAGGCAGTCCACCGCCCCGGGATAGGGCGTCACCCCGTCATGCACCACGCCCCAGAGATCGACGATGAAGCCGCGATAGGCGGCCGCCAGCGGGGCGAAATGGTCGAGATGCTGCATGTCGTCGGCTCCTACAGATCGGCGCCGACCGCGTCGGCCACGCTGGCGAACCCGTCGGCGTCCAGGGCGGCCAGCAATTCCCGCTTGATCCGCGGCAGCAGCGCCGGGCCTTGCAGGACGAAGCCGGTATAGAGCTGCACCAGCGTCGCGCCGGCGCGCAGCTTGGCCAGCGCCTGCCACCCGTTCGCCACCCCGCCCACCCCGATCAGCAGCAGCCGCCCCGCCGCCAGCCGGGCGACCGCGGCGAGCAGCGCGGTCGATGGGGCGAACAGCGGCGCCCCGGACAGGCCCCCGGCCTGCCGCGCATGGGGAGAGCGCAGGCCGGCGGGACGGGCGAGCGTGGTGTTCGCCACCACCAGGCCGCTCACGCCTGCGTCGATGCACGTGCCCACGATCGCCGGCAGGTCGCCCGCCGCGAGGTCGGGCGCCAGCTTGACCAGCAGCGGCGGCGGCGCCGGCACGGCCCGCCGGATCGCCGCCAGGATCGCCGCAAGCCGCGGTGCCGCCTGCAGATCGCGCAGCCCCGGCGTGTTGGGCGAGGAGACGTTGAGTACCACGTAGGCGACATGCGGCGCGACGGCCGCGACCAGCAGCGGGTAGTCGCGCTCCGGCACCGCGCCGTCCTTGTTCAGCCCGACATTGGCGCCGACCGGCGCGGCGGCGGCCGATGCCGCCAGCCGGCGGACGAACGGGGCCAGCCCGCCATTGTTGAACCCCAGCCGGTTGATCACCGCCCCGTCGGCCCCCAGGCGGAAGATGCGCGGCGGCGGGTTGCCCGGCTGCGCGCGCGGGGTGACGGTGCCGACCTCGACGAACCCGAAGCCGAGGCAAAGCAGGCCGCGCAGCGCCACGGCATTCTTGTCGAATCCGGCGGCCAGCCCGATCGGGTTGGCGAAATCCCGCCCCAGCGCCCGCACCGCGAGGCGGGGATCGTCCGGCACCGCGGCGGAGCCGGCCACCCCCAGGCGCAGCGCGCGCAGCGCCAGCCCGTGCGCCCGCTCGGGGTCCATGCGACGGAGCAGCGGCAGCGCGGCGGAGGCGAGCAGGTGCGGCACGGCGCGTTCCTGCCGCACCGGCGCCGCCTTGGGAAGCCGGCTTGCGGCCGGGCGGCACGGCGCGCACATCCCATCCATGTGGCATGAGCCGTATCTGGAAACCTGCTGCCGCTCCGCCCTGCACCGGCTGGACCTGGCGGGCACCGCCGGCCGGCCCGGTGGATTGAAGGACGGCCCGTGCCTCGCGCGGCTGGCCGGAATGGGCTTGGCCCGGCAGCGGCCGGACGGCCGCTACGAACTGACCGCGCAGGGCGCCGAGCGGCACGCGCACGAAGTGCTCCGCCGCTAACGCTTCCTCAACCCGGCCGGGGCACCCTGCCGGGCCATGACGCAGGACAAAACGTCGCTGCTGACCATCGACATGGCGCGCGGCGAGGTTGCCGCCGTGACGGCCGACGGCACCCGCCGCGTGCACCGCATGGACACGCCCGAGGCGTTCGAGGCGGTGTCCGCCGCCTGGCTGCGCTGCGGCTGGGACACCAAATACGTCTACGGCTTCACCTGGCTCGGCCGGCCGGTCATCCAGCTTCCCGAAGACCTGCTGCGCATGCAGGAACTGCTGTGGCGGGAGCGGCCGGATGTGATCGTGGAAACCGGCGTCGCGCATGGCGGCTCGGTGGTGTTCCACGCCAGCATCTGCGCGATGATCGGCACCGGGCGGGTGATCGGCGTCGATATCGACATCCGCCCGGCGGCGCGGGCGGCGATCGCGGCACATCCGCTGGCGCCGCGCATCGCCTTGATCGACGGCGACTCGACCGCGCCCGCCACGCTCGCCGCCCTGCGCGCCCGCATCGCGCCGGAGGAGCGGGTGCTGGTGGTGCTGGACAGCGCCCATACCCGCGCCCATGTGCGCGCCGAACTGGCAGCCTACGCGCCGCTGGTGGGCGAGCGGGGCGCGATCTTCGTCTGCGACGGCATCATGGCCGCGCTGTGCGGCGCGCCGCGCAGTGCCGCGGACTGGGGCTGGAACAACCCGCAGGCGGCCATCGACGATTTCCTGGCGGCGCATCCCGACTTCGCGGTGGAGGAACCGGCCTTCCCGTTCAATGAGGGTGCGGTGCGCCGCCCCGTCACCTATTCGCCGCGCGGGCTGCTGCGCCGCACCGGCATGCGCCCATGAAGGCGGTGATCCTGGCCGGCGGGCGCGGCACGCGCATCGGGGAGGAGACGCATCTGCGGCCGAAACCGATGATCGACATCGGCGGACGCCCGATCCTGTGGCACATCATGCGCATCTATGCCGGCCACGGCATCAGCGACTTCATCGTCGCACTGGGCTATCGCGGCGACGTCATCCGCCGGTATTTCGCCAGCTACGCCATCCACGCCTCCGACATCACCATCGATCTGCGCCGCGGCGAAATCCGCACGCACCGCAACGACGCGGAGGATTGGCGCGTCACGCTGGTCGATACCGGCGAGGCGACGATGACCGGCGGACGGTTGAAGCGGCTGGCGCGCTTCCTCGACCCCGAAGAGTGTTTCTGCATGACCTATGGCGACGGCGTCGCCGATATCGACATCACCGCGCTGGTCGCGTTCCACCACGCCCAGCGACGGCTGGCGACGCTGTCGGCGGTGGTGCCGCCGGGGCGCTACGGCGCGGTGGTGCTGGACGGCGCCCGCGTGACCCGCTTCACCGAGAAGCCGCCTGGGGACAACGCCTTCATCAATGGCGGATTCTTCGTGCTGCACCCGCGGGTGCTGGACCGCATCGCCGGGGATGACACGCCGTGGGAGCGTGCGCCGCTGGAAGGGCTGGCGCGCGACGGCGAACTGGCGGCGTACCGCCACACCGGATTCTGGCACGCGATGGACACGCAGCGCGACCGCATCCATCTCGATGCCCTCTGCCAGTCCGGACAGGCGCCCTGGCTGCCGCAGTGACCGATCGCCCGCCCCGCTGCCGGCTGTGCGGCGCCCCGCTGCGGCACAGTCTGGTGGACCTTGGGGAGACGCCGCTGGCCAATGCGCTGCTGACGCCGGCGCAGGCCGCGGCGGATGCGGACCGCCGCTATCCGCTGCATGTGCGCATCTGCGCGGAATGCCTGCTGGTGCAGGTGGAGACCGTGGTGCCGCCGGCCGAGATCTTCAGCGATTACCCGTATTTCTCCTCGGTCTCGACAAGCTGGCTGGCCCATGCGCGGCATTGTGCGAAGGCGATGATCGCGCGGTTCGCCCTGGGTCGCGCGTCGCTGGTGCTGGAGATCGCGAGCAATGACGGGTACCTGCTGCGGCAGTTCGCGGCGCACGGCATTCCGGTGCGCGGCATCGAGCCGGCGGCGAATGTCGCCGCCGCCGCGATCGCCAGCGGCATCCCCACCGATTGCGCGTTCTTCACCGACGAATACGCGCGCACGATCGCCGAGCGGGCCGATCTGGTGGTCGCGAACAACGTCCTGGCGCATGTTCCGGACATCGCCGGATTCGTGTCCGGCATCGCGCAGGTGCTGGCGCCGGGCGGCGTCGCGCTGTTCGAGTTTCCGCACCTGCTGCGACTGCTCGAAGGGGTGCAGTTCGACACGATCTATCACGAGCACTATTCCTATCTGTCGCTGCGCGTGGTCGAGGACGTGCTGGCGCGCGCCGGGCTGCGTGCGTTCGACGTGACGGCGCTGCCGACGCATGGCGGGTCGCTGCGCGTGCTGGCCTGCCATCGCGCCGCCGCGCATGCGCCGCAGCCGGGGCTGGACGAAATCCGTGCGCAGGAACGCGCCGCCGGGCTGCACGCGGTTGCCGGGCATGCCGGATTCGCCGCGCGCGTCGCGGCGCGGCAGCGCGCGCTGCGCGGGTTCCTCACCGACGCGCGCGCGGCCGGCCGCCGCGTCGCCGCCTATGGCGCGGCGGCGAAGGGCTGCACGCTGCTGAACACCAGCGGCATCACGGCGCGGGACATCGCCTTCGTCGCCGACCGCAGCCCGGCGAAACAGGGCCGGCTGCTGCCGGGCTGCCGCGTGCCGGTGGTGCCGCCGGCGGCGCTGCTGCGCGCGCCGCCGGACGAGCTGCTGATCCTGCCATGGAATCTCGCCGACGAGATCGCCGCGGAGCTGCATCCGCTGCGCCGCGCCGGCACCCGCCTGTGGGTTGCGATCCCGGAGCTGCGCGCGATCTAGCCGCGCCCGATGAAG
>JAKAZX010000222.1 GCA_021826485.1 Pseudomonadota bacterium
GGTGGTGCAGCTTGGCAGCGGGCAGTCCACGGTGATGGCCGGCAGCGGGGCGGAACTGCTGAACGTGGTCTCCGGCGCCGCCGGCGGCACCGATTTCGTCACCGGCTTCGATCCCTCGCACGACATGCTGCAACTGTCCGGCTACGGCGCCGCCGGCACCGCGGCGGTGGCGGCGCAGACCGACACCGGGGGGGCCGCCTGGCTGACGCTGCCGGACGGCACCGTGATCGCCTTCGTCGGACTGGCGCATCTGAGCGCGGCCAATGTGGTGACGGCGTAGCGGTCCCGCGCGGTGGGAGAATGCCGCGGCGGAGGGTAGCCCCGCCGGCCGGTCAGGCCGAGGGCGTGCGGTCCACCACGACCGGCACCGACTTCGCCGCCGGCGTCTTGCTCCCTTCCGCGAAGTGCCAGATGGGCAGCAGGGCGTTCGCCTCCGGATAGTAGGTGCCGACGCAGCCGGCCGGGATGCCGTATGGGGTGACGCGGAAACCCCAGATCGCCCGCCGGACATTGTCGGTGGAGGGGGTCCTGAGACCGATGATCTCGCCTTCCCGCAGTCCCAGCCGGTCCATGTCGTCGCGGTTCATCAGCACCACCATCCGTGTGCCGTGGATGCCGCGGAACCGGTCGGTGTAGCCGTAGACCGTGGTGTTGAACTGGTCGTTGCTGCGCAGCGTGATCATGCGCAGCACGTCATGCCCCGTCTCCGGCATGTCGGTGTCTTCGTCCAGTCCGCGCGGCGTGATCAGATTCGCCTTGCCGGTGCCGGTCTTCCAGATCCGCTGGCGCGCCGGCAGCGCCCGGTGAAAGCCGCCCGGTTCCCACATCCGCCGGTCATAGTCAGGGAAGGTGTCGGGATAGGTCTCGGCGATCGCCGCACGGATCCGGCGGTAGTCGGCGACCCAGTCGTTCCAGGGCATGGCGGGATTGGGATCGAGCGTGGTGCCGGCGATCCCGGCGACCAGCTTCACCTCACTGATGAGATGCCGCGACGCCGGCGCCCGCACGCCGCGGGAGCCGTGGATGCAGGACGTGCTGTCCTCCATCGATGTCGCCTGCTCGCCGCTTGCCTGCACGTCGCGTTCGATACGGCCAAGCACCGGCAGGATGAAGCTGGCGGTCCCGTGAACGAGGTGCGAGCGGTTGAGCTTGGTGGACGCATAGACGGTCAGCCCCATGCGCCGCCAGGCCGGTTCGATCTGATCGCGATCGGGCACCGCGCGCACGAAATTTCCGCCCAGCATCACGAAGGCCTCGATCCTGCCGGCAAGGATTGCCTCGCAGGCCTCGACCGTGTTCAGCCCCGGCTCGCGCGGCGGGTTGAAGCGGTACTGCGCCGCCAGCCGGTCCAACGGCACCAGGGCAGGCTTCTCGGTGATGCCGACGGTGCGCTGGCCCTGGACATTGCTGTGGCCGCGAACCGGGCAGATGCCGGCGCCCTGGCGGCCGATATTGCCGCGCAGCAGCAGCAGGTTGACCAGCATCTGCACCGTCTCCACGCCCGCGCGGTGCTGGGTCAGGCCCATGCCATAGATGCCAATGGCCGCGCGGGAGCGTGCATAGACCGCCGCGGTCGCCTCCATCGCGGCGCGCGGCAGCGCGGCGCGGCGTTCCAGGTCGGGCCACGCCAGACCGCGAAGCCAGTCGATGAAGGCTGCCGCACCATGCGTGTGCTCGGCAATGAACGCATGATCAATAACCGGCGGCGCGCCGCTGCCGCGGGCCGTGTCATCAAGCTGCACCATGCTCTTGCAGATGCCGCTCAGCGCGGCAAGATCGCCGCCCGCTTTCACCTGATGGTATTGCGAGGCGATGCGGGTCCGCCGGCCGGTGAGCATTTCGGTCGGGGACTGCGGATTGGTGAAGCTTTCCAGCCCCCGTTCACGCAGCGGGTTGTACACGATGATGGGAACGCCGCGCTCGCTCGCCTCCTGCAGCGCATGCAACATGCGCGGGCTGTTGCTGCCGGCATTCTGGCCAAAGAACATGATGCAGTCGGTCTCGGCAAAGTCGTCCAGCGTGACGGTGCCGACCGGGACGCCGATGCTCTCCGGCAGGGCCACGGACGTGGTCTCGTGGCACATGTTCGAGCTGTCGGGAAGGTTGTTGTTGCCGTAGGCACGGGCGAGCAGGGCATAGAGATAGCTGGCCTCGTTCGACGTGCGGCCGGAACTGTAGAAGACGACGTTGCGGCGGTCCGCCACCGCCCGCAGCCGGCTGCCGATCTCCTCGAATGCATCGTCCCAGCGCACCGGAAGATACCGATCCGTCGTCGCGTCGTAACGCATCGGGTGCGTCAGCCGGCCGGCCTGCTCCAGATCATAGTCCTCCCAGCCCAGCAGTTCCGTCACCGTATGCCGGGCGAAAAACTCGGGCGTGCACCGGTTGGTCGTGATTTCCCAGGCCGTGGCCTTCGCGCCGTTCTCGCAGAACTCGAAGGGCAGCGGCCTGGCCGGCTTCGCCCAGGCGCAACTGACGCATTGGAAGCCATCCACCTTGTTCTGCCGCGTCAGGACAAGCGATCCGCTGAGCAGGACGCCTTCGCGCCGGAGGATGTTGCCCAGCGATCGCGCGGAACCCCAGCCGCCGGAAGGAAGGTGATAGGGCTTGAACGATTCTTTGCGTGTCATGGTCGGGGTCCGCCGGCAGCGTGCGAGCCGACAACCGCCTGCCGGCATCCCGGTTCCGGCCGCTCCGCAACCATTGACGGCCGCGGATGTTGCTGCATGCGGCACGCGGGGTACCGGCATGGTCAGCAGCAGCTATCTTCTCGCCCAGCCGGCGCGGCCCTGGCCGCTGAAGCGGTTTCTCGACCAGCGGATCCTGCCGGCGGCGATCGACGGCGCGGCCCAGGTGGACAAGGGGCTGGTTTGCGCCGGCCGGCAGATTCGCGCCCATCCCGCGCTGTTCGTCGGGCTTCTGGTCGCGGTCGGCCTCGTGCTGGCCGGCACGCGCGCGCCGCGCCGGGCGTAGCGGCGCGCGCCCGCGCGGCGCGCTATTGCTGGGCGGTTTCGCGGTTGTAGGCCAGTTCCTCGGCGGTCAGGCGGAAGCCGATATAGATGTGATAGGCCGCGGCCGTCTTGGTCTTGCTGATCGGGAAGGTCAGCGTGATGTCCTGCCCGCGCGCCGCCACCTGATCGACATTCGGGCGGAAGGTGGCGCCGAGGACGAAATCCTGCTCGGTCAACACGTGGTCGCCTTCCGTGATGGCGACGAAATAGGGCACCTGCGCGGTGTCGCCGGATGCGGCCGGGCCGCGGCGCATCTGGGCCTCGACATGCAGCACCGCCTCGACCGCCGACTTGCCCGCCAGCCCGCATTTCGCCGGCACCGCCGAGATGCCGGCCGCCAGCATCAGCGAACGGGCATCCCGTGGCGTGCCGACCGGGCCGGAGAAGCGGGTCAGGTCCGCGGCATCCTCCAGCAGCGACAGTTGCGGGCAGACCGGGGCGAGCTTGGTCGAACTGCCGCACCCGGCCAGCGTCGCCGACAGCACCGCGGCCGCCACCGCCGGGCGCCAGGGACGAAGCAGGGCTGAGGGCATTGGCAACTCCGGTTGCGGCGGCGCCCCGGATAGGGCATCGCCATGCTCCGCACAACCGCCACCGAGGGGGCATGGCCGTCTATACCGAAGTCAGCGACGACGCGCTGCGCGCCTTCCTGGGCGAATACCCGCTGGGCGACCTGATCGCCTATCGCGGCATCGCCGAGGGCGTGGAGAACTCGAACTACGCGCTGAAAACGACCGCCGGGGATTTCATCCTGACGCTGTACGAGAAGCGCGTGGACCCGGCCGATCTGCCGTATTTCCTGGGACTGATGGAGCATCTGGCGGCCCGCGGCGTGACCTGCCCGCGGCCGGTGGCGGCACGGGACGGGACGGCGCTGCGCCTGCTGGCCGGGCGGCACGCCGCCATCACCACGTTTCTGCCCGGCGTGTGGCCGCGCACCGTGCGGGTGGCGCATTGCGCGGCGGTCGGCACCGCGCTGGCGGCGCTGCATCTGGCCGGCGCCGACTATCCGGGCGCGCGCGCCAACGCGCTGGGGCCGGCCGGCTGGTCGCCCCTGCTCACCCGCGCGCTCGCCGATGGCGGCGCGGCGGCGGAGGGGCTGGCGCCCGGCCTTGCGGAGGAACTGACCGCCGCCCTCGCCCGCATCCTGGCCGCCTGGCCGGACGGGCTGCCGCGCGGGCAGATCCATGCCGACCTGTTTCCGGACAACGTGTTCTTCCTGGGCGGCAGCCTGTCCGGCCTGATCGACTTCTATTTCGCCGCGACCGACCTCTATGCCTACGATCTGGCGGTGTGCCTGAATGCCTGGTGCTTCGAGCCGGACGTGTCGCTGAACGTCACCAAGGCGCGGGCGCTGCTGGGCGCCTATGCCGCCGGCCGCCCGCTGTCGGCGGCCGAGCTTGCGGCGCTGCCGGTGCTGGCGCAGGGCGCGGCCATCCGCTTCGCGCTGACCCGGCTGTATGACTGGGCACACACCCCCCCGGGCGCGCTGGTGACGCGCAAGGACCCGCGCGACTATGTCCGCCGCCTGCGCTTCCATCTCGCCGCCACGGACGCCGCCGCCTATGGACTCTGATACGGTCGTGGAAGCCTGGACCGACGGCGGCGCCAAGCCCAATCCGGGGCCGGGCGGCTGGGCCGCGATCCTGCGCTATGGCAGCGTCGAGCGGGAACTGTCCGGCGCCGAGCCGGCAACCACCAACAACCGGATGGAACTGACCGCGGCCTGCGCCGCCCTGGAATCGCTGAAGCGCCCCTGCCGCGTGGTGCTGCACACCGACAGCGAATACGTCCGCAACGGCATCACCCGCTGGCACACCGGCTGGGTGCGCCGAAACTGGCGCAACGCCGCGGGCGATCCGGTCGCCAACATGGACCTGTGGCGCCGCCTGCTGGCCGCTGCGGCGCCGCACGAGGTGGAATGGCGCTGGGTGCGCGGCCATTCCGGGGATGCGATGAACGAGCGGGCCGACGCCCTGGCGACGGCGGCGCGGCAGGCACTGTGAGCCCGCCTGCCTCTGCGCCCGGCAGGATTCGAACCTGCGACCAGACCGTTATGAGCGGCCAGCTCTGACCGCTGAGCTACGGGCGCATGCGGCAGCTATGCCGCTTCGCCCCCCGCCTGCGCAAGCCGGACGGGACCGCGGCCACCGCCGGCCGCACGTTCGGTTGCCTGCCCATGAAGCTTCTGCCATCTTCCGCCGCCACGACAAGCGGCCGATTCTCCCAGCCGAACGCAGCGCGTTCGCCGGGGAGCGCTGCGTCACACGACATAAATATTTCGGGAGTGGTCTGGATGTCCTCGGCTTCGATTGCCATCCTCGCCTGCGGCGTGGTGGCCCTGATCTACGGGCTGGTCACCGCCCGCCAGGTGCTCGCCGCCGATGCCGGCAGCGCCCGCATGCAGGAAATCTCCAGTGCCGTGCAGGTGGGCGCGCGCGCCTATCTGAACCGCCAGTACACCACGATCGGGATCGTCGGCGTCGTCATCTTCATCCTGCTGTCGCTGCTGCTCGGGCTGCATGTCGGCATCGGCTTCGTCATCGGCGCGGTGCTGTCGGGCGTCGCCGGCTATGTCGGCATGAACGTCTCGGTGCGCGCCAATGTGCGCACCGCCCAGGCCTCCCGCGAGGGGCTGGCGGCCGGCCTCGGCATCGCCTTCAAGTCCGGGGCCATCACCGGGATGCTGGTGGTCGGTCTCGGTCTGCTCGGCGTCACCGGCTATTTCTGGGTTCTTCGCTCGGAATATCCGGAGAATCTGCGCACGGTGATGGAGGCGATGGTGGCGCTGTCGTTCGGCGCCTCCCTGATCTCGATCTTCGCGCGCCTTGGCGGCGGCATCTTCACCAAGGGCGCCGACGTGGGCGCCGATCTGGTCGGCAAGGTAGAGGCCGGCATCCCCGAGGACGACCCCCGCAACCCCGCCGTGATCGCCGACAACGTGGGCGACAATGTCGGCGACTGCGCCGGCATGGCGGCCGACCTGTTCGAGACCTACGCCGTCACCATCGTCGCCACCATGCTGCTCGCCAGCCTGTTCTTCAGCGGCGAATGGGCGAGCCGCCTGATGATGCTGCCGCTCGGCATCGGCGGGGTATGCATCCTCACCTCCGTCATCGGCACGTATTTCGTCCGCCTGGGTGCCAATAACAGCATCATGGGCGCGCTGTACCGCGGACTGATCGTGACCGGCGTGCTGTCGATCATCGCGATCGCCATCGTGATGGCCATCACCACCGGGTTCGCAACCGCCATTCCGGTGGGCAGCGGACCGGATGCCAGCACGGTGACCGGGTTTGCGCTGTTCGTCTGCGCGCTGATCGGCCTTGCCGTGACCGGGCTGATCGTGTGGATCACCGAATACTACACTTCCACCGAATACCGCCCGGTGCGGAGCATCAGCCAGGCCTCCACCACCGGCCACGGCACCAACGTGATCCAGGGCCTTGCCATCTCGATGGAGGCGACCGCACTGCCGGTGGTGGTGATCTGCCTCGGCATCGTGCTGTCGTTCCTCTCCGCCGGGCTGTTCGGCATCGCCGTCGCGGCCACCACGATGCTGTCGCTTGCCGGCATGATCGTGGCGCTCGACGCGTACGGGCCGGTTACGGACAATGCCGGCGGCATCGCCGAGATGGCGGAACTGCCGCCCGACGTGCGCAAGATCACCGATGCATTGGACGCGGTCGGCAACACCACGAAGGCGGTGACCAAGGGCTATGCGATCGGCTCCGCCGGCCTCGCCTCGCTCGTGCTGTTCGCGGCCTATACCGCCGACCTGAAATACTACTTCCCGAAGCTGA
>JAKAZX010000223.1 GCA_021826485.1 Pseudomonadota bacterium
TGGACTGGAGCGAGCGACGCCCGCACATCGCGGGCCAGGTGGGGGCAGCGATCTGCCGGACCTGCTTCACCCGCGGCTGGCTGCGCCGGCTGGAGGGGACGCGGGCGGTGGCGATCACCCCGGCGGGGCGCGCCGGCCTGCGTCAGGCGTTCGGCATCCGCCTCGACACTTAGGCGAACTGGCCGCGCAGGAAGCCGAGCGCGGGAAGCGGCTTCCACTTGCGCGGCAGGTCGGCGCGGCGGATCGGCGCGACGCTGTAATGCGGCACCGGCTGGCGGGCGCCGCGCAGGAACGCCTCATAGGCGCGTACCTGCTGTTCGCGCCATGTCCGGTCGGCCAGCGCCGCCATCCGGCTGGCATAGACTTCGGCCACCCGGTGGGTCTTGCCGACCGAGGCCACCACCGCCCAGACCGTATCCTCCGCCCCGCCGCGCAGGCTCGCCACTTCCCCCATCAGGGGCACGTCCCCGTCATGCCGGCGTTCTCCCGATGGCAGTCTTGCTTCCGACTGAGTATGGCAATGGCGGCGGCCGGCGCCAACCGCGCATTGCTTGACACCGCCGCGCCCGGCGCCGATAACGCCGCCCCGTACCGCCGGTCCGCGAAGGTTCGCGCACCGGCGCGCCTTTCGTTGGAGGCCTCCTCACCCGTGTTCGACGCGCTGTCCGGCAAGCTCTCGGGCGTCTTTGACCGGCTGCGCCGCCGCGGCGCGCTGAGCGAGGCCGATGTCAACGAGGCGCTGCGGGAAGTGCGGCTGGCGCTGCTGGACGCCGACGTGGCGCTGCCGGTGGTGCGCGACTTCATCGCCAAGGTCAAAGAGCGCGCGGTGGGGACGGAGGTGCTGGAAAGCGTCTCCCCCGGCCAGCAGGTGGTCAAGATCGTCAACGACGTGATGATCGAGTCGCTGGGCGGCGCCGGGGCCGTCGGCCTCAACCTGAACGCGACCGCGCCGATCCCGATCCTGATGGTCGGCCTGCAAGGTTCCGGCAAGACCACGACGGCGGGCAAGCTCGCGCTGCGGCTGGCGCAGCGGCTGCGGCGCAAGGTGCTGCTGGCGAGCCTGGACACCCAGCGCCCGGCCGCGCAATTGCAGCTCGCCCAGTTGGCCGAGCGGGCGGGCGTGCCCAGCCTGCCGATCGTGCCCGGCCAGACGCCGCTGCAGATCGCCGAGCGGGCGATGGACACCGGGCGGCGCGAAGTGTTCGACGTGGTGATCCTGGACACCGCGGGCCGGCTTTCCATCAACCAGGAACTGATGGAGGAGGTGCGGCAGATCCGCGCCGCCACCGATCCCGCCGAGACGCTGCTGGTGGTCGATGCGCTGACCGGCCAGGACGCGGTGAACACCGCCCGCGCCTTCAACGAGGCGGTGGGCGTCACCGGCATCGTGCTGACCCGCATGGACAGCGATGCCCGCGGCGGCGCGGCGCTGTCGATGCGCGCCATCACCGGCGCCCCCATCAAGCTGATCGGCGCCGGCGAGAAGATCGACGCGCTGGAGGACTTCCATCCGGAGCGCGTGGCCGGCCGCATCCTCGGCATGGGCGACGTGGTCGGGCTGGTCGAGAAGGCCGCCGAGACGCTGGACGAGGAGGAGGCGGAGAAGCTTGCCCGCAAGATGGCGAAGGGCAAGTTCGACCTGGAGGACTACGCCGCCCAGCTTCGCCAGATCACCCGCATGGGCAGCCTGAACTCCATCCTCGGCATGCTGCCCGGCGCCGGCAAGTTGCAGGACCAGCTTGCCGCCGCGGGCAAGAGCGATCTCGACAAGACGCTGCTGAAGCGACAGGCGGCGATCATCGGCTCGATGACCCGGGCGGAGCGCAAGACGCCGGCGCTGATCAAGGCGAGCCGCAAGAAGCGCATCGCCGCCGGCTCCGGCACGTCGGTGCAGGACGTGAACAAGCTGCTCAAGCAGTTCGACGACATGACCGAGATGATGAAACGGATGAACAAGCTCGGGCAGAAGGGGCTGATGCGCCACGGCCTGTCCGCGCTGATGCCGAAATCCATGCAGGCCGGCCGCGGCCGGCCGTTCTGAAACATCGCAACTTCTGGAGTTGATCGCCGCATGAGCCTGAAAATCCGCCTGGCGCGGGCCGGCGCCAAGAAGCGCCCGTACTATCACATCGTGGTCGCCGACAGCCGCGCCCCGCGCGACGGGCGGTTCATCGAGCGGCTGGGCAGCTACAACCCGATGCTGCCGCAGGACCATGCCGAGCGCATCCGCCTGTTCGATGAGCGCATCCGCCACTGGATCGGCCAGGGCGCGGTCGCGACCGACCGGGTGGCCCGCTTCCTCGGCCGCGCCGGCCTCGCCCCGATGCCGGCCTGGCGCGAGCAGCCGACTCAGTCGGCGCCGAAGAAGAAGGCGCAGGAGCGCGCCAAGGCCGCCGCTTCGGCGGGCTGATGCCGGGCGGGCGGTGGGCGACGGGCGCATCCTGCTGGGCGTGGTTGGCCGGCCGCACGGCGTGCGGGGCCGGCTGCACGTGCACAGCCATGCCACCGACCCGGCGACGCTCGCCCGCCACGAACTGGCCGACGGGCGCGGCCGCCGCTTCACCCTGCGCTGGTGCGGCGAGGGGATCGCGGAACTCGCCGAACTGATCGACGGGCGGCGCGTGCCGGTCGCCGACCGCGGCGCGGCGGAGCGGCTGGTGAACACGCGCCTGTATGTGGACCGCGCCCGCCTGCCGGCGCCGGACCCGGACGAATACTACCTTGCCGACCTGATCGGCCTTGCCGCCATCACGCCGGACGGGCGGGAACTCGGCACGGTCGGCGCGGTGCATGATTACGGCGCCGGCACATCGCTGGAGATCGGCACGCTGCTGCTGCCGTTCACCCGCGCCTGCGTCCCCGCGATCGACCTCGCCGCCGGCCGGCTGACCGTGGTGGCGCCGGCGGTGGTGGATGCCGGGGGGCAGGCGGCATGACCTGGCGCGCCAGCGTGCTGACGCTGTTCCCCGGCGTGTTCCCCGGCCCGCTCGGCGAGTCGCTCGCTGGCCGCGCGCTGGCCCGCGGGGACTGGGCGCTCTCGGCGCACGACATCCGCGACCACGGCATCGGCCGCCACCGCAACGTCGATGACACGCCGTTCGGCGGCGGCGCGGGCATGGTGCTGCGGCCGGACGTGCTGGACGCGGCGCTGGCCGCGATCGCCGACGACCGCCCCGCCATCGTGCTGACCCCGCGCGGCCGGCCGCTGACCCAGGCGATGGCCCGCGCGCTCGCCGCCGGCCCGGGCGTGGTGCTGCTGTGCGGCCGCTACGAGGGGATCGACCAGCGCGTGATCGAGGCGCGCGGGCTGATCGAGGTCAGCATCGGCGACTACGTGCTCTCGGGCGGCGAGCCGGCGGCGCTGGTGCTGCTGGACGCCTGCGTCCGCCTGCTGCCCGGCGTCATGGGCGCCGCCGCCAGCGCGGAGGAGGAGAGCTTCGCCGCCGGGCTGCTGGAATACCCCCATTATACCCGTCCCGCCGACTGGCAGGGCCGCCGCGTGCCGGAGGTGCTGCTGTCCGGCCACCATGCCGAGGTGGCCGCCTGGCGCGCCGCCGAGGCCGCCCGCCTGACGCGCGAGCGCCGGCCCGATCTGTGGGCGGCGCATCTGACAGACCTGCATGGCGCACCGGTTGCCGCTGCCCCGGCCGCGCCCTAGACATTGCCCGGAAAGGACCACGCCATGAACATCATCCAGACCTATGAGGCCGAGCAGATCGCCCGCCTCACGGCCGCCCGCGCGGTGCCCGAGTTCCGCCCCGGCGACACGCTGCGGGTGATGGTCAAGGTCATCGAAGGCGAGCGCGCCCGCCAGCAGGCCTTCGAGGGCGTGTGCATCGCCCGCTCCAACAAGGGGCTGAACAGCAACTTCACCGTGCGCAAGATCAGCTACGGCGAAGGGGTGGAGCGGGTGTTCCCGCTGTATTCGCCGACCATCGCCGAGATCGCGGTGGTGCGCCGCGGCGACGTGCGGCGGGCCAAGCTGTATTACCTGCGCGGCCGGCGCGGCAAGTCCGCCCGCATCGCCGAGCGCGGGCGCGACGCCACCGAGAGCGTGGCGGCGGAGCCGGTGGCCGCCGCCGAATAGGGTCAGGCGCTGCGGGTTCGGCGGATATCGCCCGGCGCCCGGTCGAAGCGCCGGCGGAAGGCGCGGCTGAACGCGGACGACGACTGGTAGCCCGCCTGCTCGGCCACATCGGCCAGGGAGGCGGCGCCGGATGCCAGCCGGTGGCGGGCGAGACTGAGCCGCAAGTCGGCCAGGAAACTGAACGGTGCCATTCCGGCGAGGCGGCGGAAGTCCCGGACCAGGCTCGCCCGTGACGTGCCGGCCATGGTGGCGAGTTCGTCGAGTTGCCAGGCGCGACCGGGATCGTCCAGCATCACCCTGACCACGCGCGCGGTCTGCGGTTCGCTGAGCAGTCGCGGCAGGCCGTGCTGCGCGGAGTCGCGGCGAAAGTGCACCCGCAACACCATTAGCAGCAGGGCGCTCGCCAGATCTTCGCAGATGGAGCGGGAGCCGTCCGCCGGGGTCGCCAGTTCGCGACGGATCGCCTGCAGCAGATCGCGCGGCGCGGCCAGTGCGGGGTCATCGCCGGTGCTCACCACGATCAGAGCCGGCAGCGCGGCCCGTGCCAGATTGTTGTGCGGCTGGCGGAACCGCAGTCGGCCGCAGATCAGTTCGGTGGTCGGCGGCGCGCCGCTGTTGCGGACCGGGATGCCGTCGAGAACGCTGTGTCCGATCGGCGGCAGCGGTCGTGCCGGCGCACCGTCGGATCGGTCTCGCAGGACGTGGGTATCGCCGTGCGGCAGCAGGGCGATGTCCCCGGCGCTCAGCGCCGTTGGTCCCGCTTCGTCCAGATCGAGCACGCAGATGCCAGCGGTGACCAGATGGAAGGCAGCCCAGCCGGACGGCTCCGGCGTGTCGTGGGTTGAGGCCCATTGCTCCCCGAACTGGCAGACGGCCTGAAATTCAGGCTGCACACGGAGCAGCGGGGCCAGCGCACTGAGTGGGTCGGCCGCTTCCGCCCCCTTCGCGCCGACGATCACCATGCCGCCACCCCGCCGCCGCGCGTAGGGCAGGTGTGCGTGATTGATCCGCACGGTTGCGACATTGATCCGCCCGGCAATTCACGCGCCGGGATGTCCATGCAAAGGTTCAAATAGAGCGAGGCATATGGCGGACGCAGGATTTGCCGGTGCTGTTCAAGGCAGCGTCCCGCAGCGGGGAATGCTGTGCCATTTTGTGGATAGGCAGACTTCGTTCTTATGGTCTGCCGCGACGGAATTCGCCTGTCCGGCCGGATGATGCCGGTTCCCGCGCTGGTCGGATGTGGCTTCGCCATAACTAGCCTGGCCTCCCTGTGGAGAACGGTTCCGGATCAATTAATGCTCACTGAAGGAGTGCGCCATGACCATTCGATCAATGCGAAGCACGATCCGCGCCACGCTGCTCGCCAGCACCGTGCTGGGTGGCATGATGCTGAGCGGCGCGGCGTATGCCCAGACGGTCACGATCGACACCGATCACGGTACGATCAACGGCAGCAGCACCAACTTCAACGGCACCAACTTCACCTTCTACGTGGCGAACGGGGTGGCCAGTTTCACCTTCGACGGTGATCTGAACATTGCCGCGAACAGCGTGGTGCAGGCGACCGGCCACAATATCCCGTCGCTCACCGCACTGAACAACGCCAATATCGGCCCGGGGACTGTGTTCAATTTCTCCGCCACCGGCAGTGTGGCCGGTGTCGGCGGCGGCGGGGGAGGTCTCGCGTCGGGCGCAGCGGGCGTCGGGGGCACCGGCGGCGGGGCCGGATCGGCCTCGCTCGTCACCGCGCTTGGCGGCGTGGGCGGAACGAGCGGGAAGACTGTTGGGGTATTCTCGGGCCTGGTCTCGATCAGCAACCCTGCAGGCTCGGGGCTGAACGGCATTGCCGGATTTGCCGGGACTGCCGGCACCGGCGGTGCCGGCGGCGGCGCCGGTGGCGGCGGCGGCGCAGGCGCGCTGGGGATCGGGAATGTTGCGCCGGGGGCGACCGGCGGTGGCGGCGGCAGCGGCGGCGCGGCTGGTGGCGGCGGCACGGCCGGTGGTGGTGGCGCGGGCGGCATCGGCTCCGTCGGTGCGTACCAGCATGTCGGGCCACTCAATATTGGGACCGTCAGTGGCGTTGCGGGTGGCGGCAGCGGGGGCGCGCGGGGGTACCGCGGCGGCTATGGTGGTGCGGGTAGCGGCGGCGGTGTCGGTCACGCCGGGGCGGGCGGCGCCAATCTTGCGCTCGGCCAAACGCTTTCCGGCGGAAACGGTGGTGGCGCGGGCGGTGCTGGCGGCGGTGCCGGCGGTGGCGGCGGCGGCGGTGGCGGCGGTGGCGGCGGCGGTGGTGGTGGCGGCGGCGGGGGCTATGCGTCCGTTAGTGTGGTAACCGCTCTGGTCAATGGAGGTAGCGGCGGCTTTGGCGGAAACGGTGGACCGGGCGGCAACGGCGGCGCCGGCGGCAGCGGTGCCTCCGGGGGGGCCGGCGGCAAGGGCGGCGGCGGCGGCGGTGCGTTCCAGATCAGCGCGCTGGGTCAACTGAACGCGGCGGGTACCGAATTCTATGCCCGCGGCGGCAACGGCACCGCAGGCGCTTCCGGCGGCGCGGGCGCGGCCGGATCACCCGGGACATACCCCACCATAACCCTGTTCGGGCACACGGTTCCGGTTCCCGGTACGCTCGGCAGCGCCGGCTCCGCGGGTTCCTTCGCGGGCGTCATCGGCGGCACCGGGGGTGGTCCCGGCAGCGGCGGTCCCAATA
>JAKAZX010000224.1 GCA_021826485.1 Pseudomonadota bacterium
CAGCTTGCGCTTCGTCCAGCCCGGCCCCGCCATCCGCGCGGTCGCCGCGACGTTCGACTGGATGGCGTTGGTCGGGCCGCCGCCGACCGGCTCGTCCATGCCGTAGCGCGCGAAGTCGATGCCGAGGGAGGACGACGCATGGGCCAGCGCCGCTTCGGCATCGGCATGGCGTGCGTAGTCGGCCAGCAGGTCGCGCGCCTCGCGCCCAGTGCGGCCGACCACCACGGTCGCGCCGGCCAGCACACGGATCGGCCGGGGGGCGGCGCGCCGGCGCAGATCGGCGACCTGTGCGGCGACGATCGCGGGCGAGGTGCCGTTGACGAACACGCATTCCGCATGGCGTCCGGCGAAGACGCGCCCGCGCTCGCTGGCGCCGGCCTGGTACAGCACCGGGGTCCGCTGCGGCGAGGGTTCGCACAGATGCACGGCACTCATCCGGTACTGCCGCCCGTGATGCTCGACCCGCCGCACCCTGGCCGGATCGGCGAACACCCCGCCCAGGCGATCCGCCACCACGGCGTCGCCGCGCCAGCTTCCTTCCCACAACCCGTACACGACATCCATGTATTCGTCGGCGAGGTCGTACCGGTCGTCATGCGCCATCTGCCCGGAATAGCCGAGCGCGCGCGCCGCGCTGTCCAGATAGCCGGTGACGATGTTCCAGCCGATCCGCCCGCGCGTCAGATGGTCCAGCGTGCTCATGCGGCGCGCGAACAGATAGGGCGGCTCATAGGCAAGGTTACACGTCACGCCGAAGCAGAGATGCGTCGTCACCGCCGCCATCGCCGGCACCAGCGCGACCGGATCGAGCAGCGGCACCTGCACGGCCCCGCGCAGCGCGGCGTCGGCGCTGCCGCCATAGACGTCGTAGATGCCCAGCACGTCCGCCAGAAACAGCCCGTCGAACAGCCCGCGTTCCAGCAGCCGCGCGAGGGTCGTCCAATGATCGAGCGAGGCGTATTCGGCGCTGCGGTCGCGCGGATGCCGCCACATGCCCTGCTGGATATGGCCGACGCAGGCCATGTCGAAGGCATTGAACAGCATGGGGCGCAGGCGGAACCGCTCCGCCGTCGCCGGTACTTCCGCTTGCGTCATTCGGACAAGGCCTCGCTGCTGTCGATCCGGTTTGCGGCCATTATCGGGGACGCGGGCCTGCCTCAAGCGGTCCGGGCGGCGGCGTTCATTCCCCGGTCTGGTCGCCGGACCGGCTCGCGTGCCACAGCAGATGCGTCAGCACCCCGCTCGCGCGGCGGATGGAGGCCTGCACGCTGCTCAGCATCTCCGGCAGGCGCGCCATCTCCACGCCGTCGGCGATCTCCAACGCCGCAAGCTGCGCGTTTTCCACCAGCGGGGAGAGCAGGTTGCGGAACACCAGATCGGTCTTCGAATCGAGCCGCCCGCTCATCATCCGGTCGCCATCGACGATGCTTTCCTGGAACCGCCGCCGCGCCGCCTCGCCGGCCTTGCGCTCGGTGAGGTCGGTGAACAGCAGCACGAATCCCAGCACCCGGTCGGGCGAGGAGAAGACCGGGTCGGCCCGCACCAGCAGCGGCTTCGGCGTCTCCGCCGTGTCCAGCCGCACCTCGCCGCGCCAGGGCCGGCGCTGCCGGGTCAGCTCGGTCAGCCGGCGCTTCATCTCGCCCGGCTCCTCCAGCACCTGCACCAGC
This sequence comes from Pseudomonadota bacterium, assembly GCA_021826485.1. Classification (GTDB taxonomy): domain Bacteria; phylum Pseudomonadota; class Alphaproteobacteria; order Acetobacterales; family Acetobacteraceae; genus JAFKFJ01. The sequence goes on from JAKAZX010000224.1 coordinate 1,668, forward strand.
GCGTCCAGATGCGGCAGGGGCGGATACCCCTCCGGCAGCAGCCGGCGGAACGCGTCATTGGCCAGCAGGATATGCCCCTGCGGATCGGCGACGATCACCGGGTGCTGGGAAAGCCGGACCTGCCGCGTCACCTGTTCCAGTTGGTCCTGGGCGATCAGCAGCCGCACCGCCCGGAATTGCAGCACCACATCGGTGACCGTGTCGCCGATCAGCCGCGCCGCCGCGAGGTCGGCGGCACTCCACGGGTCGGCGGTGCTCTCGACGAGCTGGTGCCACTTGGCGAAGGACCGGCGCGGCGACAGGTCGGCGGGGTCATTGCCGACCTGCACCGGGTGGAACGGATCGCCGCCCCAGGTGACCGTCCGCACCCGTTCGGGGCGGAACCAGATCAGGTATTCGCCGACCGAGCGGGAGATGGGGGTGGCCACCAGCCCGCTCGCCACCGGCGCCAGCCCGCTGAACTCGGGCGCATCCAGGCCGAAACTGGCGGTGTGGATCACCCGCGCGCCGGGCTGCCGGTCGAGCCACGCGCCGATCGCGCGCAGGTCGGCGGTGCTGGGCACTTCCCCAGCGGTCTGGATCTGCCCGTCGTACAGCAGCGCCGCGCCGCTGGCGCCGAGCGGTTGCAGCAGCGGCTGGGTGGTGTCGAACAGCGCCGTGCTCCAGTCGCCCTCGCGGCTGATCGCCTCGATCATCCGCTGCTCCAGCCGGCGGACCGCCAGCTCTGCCTGTCCCTGCAGGAAGCTTTCCAGCGCGGCGATGCGCGTGCCGATCGCCTCGGCAAGCAGTTCGCAGACGGCACGGAACTCGAAATGCACGAAGCGCGGCACGTAATGGTGGCAGGACACCAGCCCCCACAGCCGGCCGCCGACCATCAGCGAAACGACCAGCGTCGCCCGCACGCCCATGTTCCGCAGATACTGCACATGGATCGGCGAGACGCTGCGCAGCACGCACAGCGACATGTCCAGTTGCGGGATGGCGGCCACCGGCTCCAGCGGTACCGGCGCGTATTCGATGTCGGCCAGCACCCGCACCCGGTTGCGCTCATACAGCCGGCGCGCGATCTGCGGGATGTCGGAGGCCGGGTAGCGGTTGCCGAGGAAGGATTCGAGGTCGGGCCGCCGCTGTTCCGACAGCACCTCGCCGTGGCCCTGCTCGTCGAACCGGTACACCATCACCCGGTCATAGCCGGTCAGGTCGCGGAACAGCCGCGCCGCCTCGTCGCACAGGCCGACCAGGGAGGTCGCGGCCAGCACCCGCAGCAGCGCGCTCTCCACATGCACCGCCAGATCGACCGCGGGGCCGGCGGGTTCCAGCTCGATCACCAGTCCGCCGCCGGACGGCCGGTGCAGCAGCAGGTCGAAGGCGCGCGGCGACGTTCCGGCATGGGCGCGCACCGCGACCGGCACTTCGTGCAGCGGCTCATCCAGGCAGGGTTCGATCACCTCGCACAGATCGCCGCCGATCTCGGCCAGCGCGCGGCCGATGATGCTGCCGCGCAGTTGCAGGAAGGCGGCGGCATTGGCGCTGGCGCGTTCGATGATGAAGCTTGGTTCGCGCACCAGCAGCAGCGCGCCGTGCGGCTGGATGGAGCCGGGCAGATGGATCTGTTCGCGTTCGCAGTTCGAGAGATCCGCGGTCCCGAACGCCGGTAGATGACCCAGCCCTGCGACCATGACGTGTTCCCCGACCGGCCGGCGGTTCGTGGCGCCCGGCATTGGCCGGCACCGCCGCAAGTTTTCTCCGGCCGCCAGCCGGCCGGGTGTCGACTCAGTCGTCTGCCGCGACGTGCTCCGCTGGGCCATCCATACCATAGCGGTTCAGCTTGACGTACAGGCTCTGGCGGCTCAGCCCGAGCAGCTCGGCTGCCGCGGTGCGGTTGCCGCCGGCGAGGGCCAGCGCCGCCTCGATATAGTGCCGTTCCACCGCGGCGGTGGTGTCGCGCACCAGTTGCAGCAGCGGCCGCTGCCCGACCTGTCCGGCAATGGCGGTCAGCGCGGCGGCGAGGTCGCCGGGCGCGGCCGGGGACGCCAGACGCCGGCCCACGTCGCGGATCAGCACCGCAAGCGCGCGCGGGCGCGTGTCGTGGTCGGCGACGGCGGACACCTCCACCTCCGTCACCGTGCCCAGTTCGCCGGTCATGCGGGTGGCGAACAGATGCACCGAGCGGTGGCGCTGCACCGCCGCCAGCAGGGCCGGCATGTCGGCGCCCGGCATGCCGAGCCAGCGGCCGAGCGGCTCGCCCAGCACGCCGCCCTCCGCGCCGATCTGCGCGATGCCGAGGAAGCTGCCGTTGGCGCGTCGGATGGTGCCGTCCGGGTCGGTCACCACGAAGGCGTCGGGCAGGCGTTCGATCAGCGGCTCCGCCGCCGGCGCCGCTTCCAGGGCCGGCAGCGCCGGGCCGGCCGCCGCCAGTTGCAGCAGCACCGCCGGCCCCGCTTCGCCGCTGATCAGCGAGGCGCGGACCATGTACGGCGCCCGGTTGGGGCCGAGATGGATCATGATGCCGGGGGTGCGGCCCTGTTCGCGCACCCGCAGCAGCATGGCGTGGAAGGCGTCGCGGTCCGGCTCCGCCACTTCCGGCATGAACTCCCATCCCGGCGCGAAGCCCAGCACGCGGATCGCCGTCGGATTCGCCTCCACCACGCGCAGGTGGTTCACCGTCAGCAGCAGCACCGCTTCCTGCGTCGCATCGAACAGCAGCCGGTAGCGCGTCTCCACCTCGCGCAGCTTCCAGTAGTCCTGCTCGCGCGCCTGCTGCGCCGCGATCAGCCTGGATTGCAGCTCGCTCACCGCCTGCAGGCTGCGCCCGATGGCGATCAGCCCCTCCCGCCCGCCGAGGCGGACGGTGGTGAACTCCATCGGCAGTTCGCGCCCGCTCGGGAAGCGCAGATTGATCTGGCGGAAGGCGGAGACGCCGCTGCGCTTGGCATCGGCGACCATGCGGCGCACCTTGTCGCCGGCCAGTTCCCCCACCACGGTTTCGGTCCAGGCGCGCCCGACCCACTCCGCCGTGTCCTCTCCGCCGAGGTTGGTCGAAGTGGTCGCGCGACGAATGACGCCGTCCAGGTCGAGCAGGAGGGTCAGGTCGGGTTGTGTAACGATGGCACCAGACATTTCGGCAGCATACTCCGGCAAACCTGACAATGACCCGCGGCGCCACCTTGGCAGTTCGGTACCGTCAGCCTCTATAGTGTATTTAGTTGACACAGGGCAGTGGCGCCACCGCATGACGGACCGTCAGAGAACAAAATACTGCCGGGCGGCAGAAAATGTGGTTGACGGCTGCGCCGCATGACCGAATTGTCATCATTGGTTGACGCAAGCTCCGCCGCCGACGGCTTCGCCGCCCGGTTGCGGGTGCAGACGGCCGCCCTGCACCGGCGCGCCGAACGGGCCGGCATCATCGCCGCCCTGCTGCGCGGGGAGGGCGGGACGCACGGCTATGCGCTGCTGCTGCGCAACCTGCTGCCGGTCTATGCCGCGATCGAGGAAGGCTGGCGGCAGGTCGGGCCGCTCCCCGGCTTCGCACCGTTCGCCCGGCCGGCATTCCGCCGCGCCGGGCGCATCGCCGCCGATCTGGCCGTGCTGCATGGCGCGGACTGGGCGGCATCGCTGCCGCTGCTGCCCGCCGGCGCCCGCTATGCCGCGCGGGTGGGGCGCGCCGCCGCGGCGGGGGATTGCGGGCGGCTGCTGGCGCACGCCTATGTGCGCGTGCTCGGCGATCTCAGCGGCGGGCAGACCGTCGCCCGCGTGCTCGGCCGGACCCTCGCGCTGCCGGAAGCGGCGTTGAGCTTCTACGCCTATCCGGACCTGCCCGACCTGGCCGCCGCCCGTGCCGAATGGCGCGCCGCACTGGACCGCGCCGCCCCGCTCCTGCCCGCGCTGCCGGCCGCGCTGCGGGAGGCGCAGGTGGCGTTCCGGCTGAACATCGCGCTGTCCGAGGCGGTGCTGGCCGAAGCCGGCTGACGCCTGCGCAGACGCGGCTTGATTGTCCTGACAGATTTACGTCAAATGTCCTGGACAGTTCGGGAGAGCGTCGCCGTGGGTGTGCCGTACCCGTTCCCCGCGATCGTCGGGCAGGAGGAGTTGAAGCGCGCGCTGCTGATCACCGCGGTCGATCCGGCCGTCGGCGGCGTGCTGGCCTTCGGCGACCGCGGTACCGGCAAGTCCACCGCGGTGCGGGCGCTCGCGGCGATGCTGCCGCCGATGCCGGTCGTGGCCGGCTGCCGTTTCGGCTGCGACCCGGCCGAGCCCGACGATTGCTGTGCGGAGTGCCGCGCCCGCGGTCCGGCCGCCGAAATCCGGCTGGCGCCGGTGCCGGTGGTCGATCTGCCGCTCGGCGCGACCGAAGATCGGGTGGTCGGGGCGCTCGACCTGGAACGCGCCCTCGCGCATGGGGAGAAGGCGTTCGAGCCGGGTCTGCTGGCCCGCGCCAACCGCGGCTTCCTCTATATCGACGAGGTGAACCTGCTGGAGGACCACCTGGTCGATCTGCTGCTCGACGTCGCCGCGACCGGGGAGAACGTGGTGGAGCGGGACGGGCTGAGCGTGCGCCATCCGGCGCGCTTCGTGCTGGTCGGCAGCGGCAACCCGGAGGAGGGGGAATTGCGCCCGCAATTCCTCGACCGGTTCGGCCTGTCCGTGGAGGTGCGCACGCCGGCGGAGATCGCGGCCCGCGTCGAGGTCGTGCGGCGCCGCGACGCGTTCGAGCGCGACCGCGCCGGCTTCGCCGCGGCGTGGCGGGCGGAGGAGGCGGCGCTGCGCGACCGCGTGGTGCAGGCGCGCGCCCGGCTGCCCGACATCGCGGTGCCGGAGGCGGTGCTGCAACGGGCGGCGGCGCTGTGCCTGCATCTGGGAACCGACGGGCTGCGTGGCGAACTGACGCTGATCCGCGCCGCGCGTGCGCTGGCGGCGCTGGAGGGACGGGCGGAGGTGGGGGCGGAGGAGTTGGGCGCCGTCGCCCCGTCCGCCCTGTGCCATCGGCTGCGCCGCGACCCGCTGGCCACCGCCGGCTCCTCCGCCCGCGTGGCGCGGGCGCTGGCCGAGACGGGCGGATGAACGGGCCGGCCGATCCGGCCGCTGCCGACGCCGCGGTGGCGGCCGTGCTG
>JAKAZX010000225.1 GCA_021826485.1 Pseudomonadota bacterium
CGCCGCGATCGATGCGGTGCTGGCCTGGGGGCCGGCCACGCGCGTGTTCATCGCGGAACAGGAGTATCTCGGCCGGTTCGCCGCCGCGTCGCCCGACTGGATCGCCTACCGGGACCGGCTGCTGGCGACGGAGGGTGGGCGCGTCCGCGTGCTGCGCATCGAGCGGCTGGCGGCGGCCGAGATCGGCGGGCTGGTGTTCCAGCGGATCGACCGGATGCTGCCCGCGGCCCAGGCGGCGCTGCGCTCGGAATCGCTGACCGGCGCCGCGCTGCTGCGCACGCTGCGCCGTGCCCGCGCCGAAATCGCCTGGGGCACGCGCACGCTGGCGGCGGTGCGCCCCATCGCCGACTGGTTCGCGACCTGAGCGCGTGTGAAGGAATGCCCATGGGCGTTGCGGGGGCAGCGAAGCTCTCCCTCTCCGCCCCAGCGGGGCGGAGAGGGAAAGGAGTCGCTGCGTCGATTTCTTTCACACGCTCTGAGCGCACCGCAGGCGGCGGCCGGCGCTACTGCGCGGGCGGCGGCGCGGGCGGCGCCCCCGGCCCGCTATCCGGCCCGTCCATCATGTTGCCCATCATGCCGTGCATCATGCCCTGCATGTGGTCCATGTGCTCGCGCCAGCCGTGTTCGCCCCACGGGCCGTGGGGCGCGGCGACGGCCACCAGATGCGCGGCGTCCGGCCCGATCTGGCGGGCATCCAGCGCCCGGCCGAGCGGACCGGCATAGCCCTCGCCCCGCACCACCAGCGGCTTGCCCACCGCCAGCGTGGCCGCCAGGCGTTGCGCCTCCGGCGGCGGCAGATGGACGACCGTGCCGTCGGCGAGCAGCACGCCGTTCATCTCGCCGCGCATGCCGTACAGCATGGCCTGCACGGTGCCTTCGGCGCTCAGCTCGGTGCCTTCGCGCATGTGCGGCGGGCCGCTCACCGCCACCGTGACATGGCTGGCGTCGTTGGTGACCGACGCCGCCGCGACCATCTTCACCGCGCGGGCGCGCAGGCCGTGGATGGTGACGGTGTCGCCCGGCTTCACCGCAAAGACGAGCTGCGTCGAAAGATGCGGCGGCAGATGCACTTCCGTCCCGTCATCCAGCAGCAGCCCGTCAACATCGCCGCGCGGGGTCGGCAGATACTGCGCGACCTTGCCGTGGATGGCGGGAAGCTGGTCGAAGTCGAACGTGCTGTCCATCTGCGCATAGGCGAGTCCGGCGCCACCGGCTGCCAGCAGCGTCGCCGCGAACAGGGCCGTTTTCAGGCGTGACATGGTAACCTCTCCGACAATGCCGGGCCGGCGGCCCGGACGCGGGGGACACCGCAACCGCCGTGCCAGGAAGAATCGGGGCGGATTCAGCGGGTTGCGATGGCGGGCGGGCGCCGGCCTGTCGCCGCCGGCGACGCCGCCGTCCGCTTGCCGGACGCGCCGGAGGTCAGGCCGCTTCGGGCAGTTCGGCGGGCCGCAGCAGCCCGAGCAGGCGGCCGAGCGTCGCGGCCAGTTCGGTCCGCTTCACCACCATGTCGAGCATCCCGTGCTCGACCAGATATTCGGCGCGCTGGAATCCCTCCGGCAGTTTTTCGCGCACCGTCTGCTCGATCACGCGGGCGCCGGCGAAGCCGATCAGCGCCCCCGGCTCGGCGATCTGCACATCGCCGAGCATCGCGAAACTGGCCGTCACCCCGCCGGTCGTCGGGTCAGTCAGCACGACGATGAACGGCAGCCCGGCTTCCTTCACCAGCCGCGTGGCGATGATGGTCCGCGGCATCTGCATCAGGCTGATCGCGCCTTCCTGCATGCGCGCACCGCCCGAGGCGGTGAACACGATCAGCGGTGCCTGTTGCAGCACCGCGAGCTTCGCCGCCGCCAGCAGGCCTTCCCCCACGGCGGCGCCCATGGAGCCGCCCATGAACTCGAACTCCATCACCCCGACCACGGCGCGTGCCCCGCCGATGCTGCCATGCGCGACCACGATCGCATCGTCGCGGTGCAGCTTCTCCCGCGCCGTGCGCAGCCGGTCGGAATAGCGCTGGCTGTCGCGGAAGCGCAGCGGGTCGAGCGGCACCTTGGGCAGTTCGATGCGCGTGAAATTGCCGCCGTCGAAGGTCCAGCGCAGCCGCTCATCGGCGCCAGCGCGCATGTGGTGGCCGCAATGCGTGCAGACCTTCTGGTTCTTCTCCAGTTCCGTATGGAACATCATCTGCTGGCAGGCGGGGCACTGCACCCACAGGTTTTCCGGCACCTCCCGCCGGCCGAGCAGGGTGCGGATCTTCGGGCGGACATATTCGGTAAGCCAGCTCATCCTGCGTTCCCCGTTTGCTGCGGCTGCGGCGCCCGGCTGCGCGCGCCGCGCACGCCGTCGGCCAGCGCGCGGACCTGATCGAGCACGCGGCGCACCGTATCGGGCTGGGCGCGGCCCTCCGCATCCAGGCTCGCCGCCAGCGTGTCGATCAGCGCCGAGGCGACGACGGCGGCATCCGCCACGCGCACCGCCTCTGCCGCCTGCGCCGGGCTGCGCACGCCGAAGCCGATGGCGATCGGCAATGCGGTCGCGTGCCGCACGCGCGGGATCGCGGCGGCCAGATCATCATACGCCGCGCTGCGCGTACCGGTAATGCCGGTGATGCTGACGTAATAGACGAAGCCCGAGCTGCCATCGAGCACCTTCGGCAGCCGCGCGGCGTCCGTGGTGGGTGCCACCAGGCGGATTACGTCGATTTCGCGCGCGGTCGCATGCGGCAGCAGCAGGTCGGCTTCCTCGGTCGGCAGATCGACGACGATCAAGCCATCGACGCCCGCCGCCGCCGCGTCGGTGCAGAAGCGCGCGGGATCGTAGGACAGGATCGGGTTCAGATAGCCCATCAGCACGATCGGCGTGTCCCGATCCTCGCGCCGGAACTCGCGCACCATCGCCAGCGTGCGCGACAGCGTCGCCCCGGCGCGCAGCGCGCGCCGGCCCGCCGCCTGGATGGTCGGCCCGTCGGCCATCGGATCGGTGAACGGGCAGCCGATCTCGATCAGGTCGGCGCCGGCGCCGGGCATGCCGCGCAGCAGCGCCATGCTGGTCGCCGCATCCGGGTCCCAGGCTTCCAGGAACGGGATCAGCGCGCCGCGGCCCTCGGCACGCAGCGCCGCGAAGCGGGCGGCGATGCGGCTCACAGCTTCACCCCGAGATGCTGTGCCACGGTGAAGATGTCCTTGTCGCCCCGGCCACAGAGATTCATCAGGATGATGGCGTCCGCCGGCAGCGTCGGTGCCAGCTTCTGCACCTGCGCCAGCGCGTGCGACGGCTCCAGCGCCGGGATGATGCCCTCGGTGCGGGTGCAGAGCTGGAACGCCTCCAGCGCCTCCGCATCGGTGACGGCGGCGTATTCCACGCGGCCGATCTCGTGCAGCCAGGAATGCTCCGGCCCGATGCCGGGATAGTCGAGCCCGGCGGAGATGCTGTGCGCCTCCTCGATCTGCCCGTCCTCGTCCTGGAGCAGATAGGTCAGGTTGCCGTGCAGCACGCCCGGCCGGCCGCGCGAGATGCTGGCGGCATGCTCGTGCGTGTCGAGCCCGTGTCCCGCCGCCTCGACGCCGATCAGGCGGACGCCGGCATCGTCGAGGAACGGGTGGAACAGCCCCATCGCGTTCGAGCCGCCGCCCACCGCGGCCACCGCGACATCGGGCAGCCGGCCTTCGGCGGCGTGCAGTTGCGCCTTGGCTTCCTCGCCGATCACGCACTGGAAGTCGCGCACCATCGCGGGGTACGGGTGCGGCCCGGCGACCGTGCCGATCAGGTAGTAGGTGTCGCCGACATTGGCCACCCAGTCGCGCAGCGCCTCGTTCATCGCGTCCTTCAGCGTCGCGGCACCGGAGGTGACCGGCCGCACCTCCGCCCCCAGCAGCTTCATGCGGAACACGTTGGGCTGCTGCCGCTCGACATCGACGGCGCCCATGTAGATCACGCACGGCAGGCCGAACAGCGCACAGACCGTGGCGGTGGCGACGCCGTGTTGGCCGGCGCCGGTTTCCGCGATGATGCGCGTCTTGCCCATGCGGCGTGCGAGCAGGATCTGCCCCATGCAGTTGTTGATCTTGTGCGCGCCGGTGTGATTCAGCTCGTCACGCTTGAAATACACCTTGGCGCCGCCGATCGCCCGGGTCAGCCGCTCGGCGAACCACAGCGGGCTGGGACGGCCGACATAGTCGCGCAGATAAAGGTCGAGTTCGGCCTGGAATGAAGGATCGGCGCGTGCCGCTGCATAGGCGTGCTCCACCTCCAGGATCAGCGGCATCAGCGTTTCGGCGACAAAACGCCCGCCGAAGCCGCCGAAGCGCCCGCGCGCATCCGGCCCGGTGCGCAGGCTGTTGGGGCGCGGTGTCGCGGTGTCGGCAACAGGCATGGAGCACCTCCGGGCGAGCGCGCGTCATAGCGCGCGGCGGGGGCGGGGGCTACCCCGTGGTCACCCCCGGTTAACCGCCGGCTTGCAGGGTCGGCGCATGGTGCAGGCGCGGGTTTCCGGTGTGGTCGTGCTGGGCGACTTCCTGCGGCCGGACGGGCAGGGCGGGCCGGGCGGCAGCGACCGGCCGACCCTGTGGCTGGCCAATGCCGTCCGCCGCTCGATCGCCAGCGCGGCGGCGCTGCCGGTCGCGCCTCTGTTGCCGTCGCGGGATGCGCCGCTCGGCGCCTGGCTGGCGGCGGCGCGCGGCGCGGCCGATGCGTTCGCGTTCTGGGCGGCCCATCATGCCGCCCTGCCGGATCACCCGGGCCTGGAAGCGGCCCTGCTGGCGCATCTCGCCGGCCGCTTCTGCCTGACCTATGAGGCGCCGCCCGGCCTGCTCGCCTGGCTCGACCGGCACGGGCTGCCGTGGCTCGATCTGCGCATCCATCCGGTCCGTTTCCTGGACGACCTGCTGTTCGCCGCCCGCGCGTCCGAGGCGGCGACCCGGGCGGCGATGGCGCCGCTGGCGGTGCATGAGGATGTGGCGCTGGCCTCGGCCGGGCTGATCGAGGCGATGGGGCAGCTCGTCTCCGACGCCGCGGTGCCGGATGGGACCCTGCTGGTGCTCGGCCAGCGCCCGCTGGATGCGACCCAGATCGTCGCCGGGCGGTTCTTCGATGCCGCCGACCACGCGGCGGAGGTCGCCCGCCTCTGCGCCGCATATCGGGCGGTGGTGCTGAAGCCGCATCCGTCGGGCGATGCGCACAGCCTGCTGCACGTGGCGGCGCGGGCGCCGAACCTGCTCGGCACGATCGGCGACAATCTCTATCGCATGCTCGCGCTGCCGCAGATTGCCGCGATCCTGACCGCCAACTCCTCCACCGCGTACGAGGCGCCGTATTTCGCCAAGTGTGTGCATGCACTGGCACCGCTGCCGCTGCGCCCGCTGTGGCGTGGCGCGGAGGCCGATGCGGACGGGCACTGGACCCTCGATGCGCAGGCGCTGATGCCCGATTTCTGGCGGCTGGTGCTGGCGCCGCACGCCGCGGTCACGCCGCGGGACGGGGCGGTGCTGCCGGCCAAGCCGAACCGCCTGCGCATCGCGCTGGACAGTTTCTGGGACTATCAGGCGATCGACACCGACCGGATTCCCCGCGGCGGCTGAGCCGGCCTGCCGCTACAGCTTCGTCCAGCCCGCCCCGTCCCGGGCGGAGGCGACGGCGGCGGCGATGAAGCGCATGCCGCGCACGCCGTCCGCGATGCCGGGGACCAGCAGGCTGGCCGGATCGGGCGCGCGGCCCTGGCGATGGGCCGTGATCTGCTCGGCCAGATCGCGATAAAGCTGCGCAAACGCTTCCAGATAGCCTTCCGGATGGCCGCCGGGAACGCGGCTGGCATGGCCGGCGACCGGGGTGGCGCCGGCGCCACCGCGACGGATGATGCGCGGCGTTTCGCCATAGGGGGCGAAGACCAGCGCATTCGGCTGTTCCTGGCACCAATCGAGCGATGCCTTGGCGCCGAACACGCGCAGGCGCAGCGCATTCTCGTTGCCCACGGCCACTTGGCTCGCCCACAGCATGCCCCGCGCGCCGCCGGCGAAGCGCAGCAGCATGCCGGCGTTGTCGTCGAGCGCGCGCCCTTCGACGAAACTCGTCAGGTCGGCCGCGAGGCTTTCCACCTCCAGGCCGCTGACGAATTCGGCAAGGTTGAAGGCATGCGTGCCGATATCGCCGACGCAGCCGGCGGCGCCGCTGCGCTTGGGGTCGGTGCGCCAGTCCGCCTGCTTCTGGCCGGACGCCTCCAGCTTCGTGGTCAGCCAGTCCTGCGGATATTCGACCTGCACGACGCGGACCGGCCCGAGTTCGCCTGCCGCCACCATCTCGCGCGCCTGCCGGACCAGCGGATAGCCGGTGTAGTTGTGCGTCAGCCCGAAGATCAGGCCGTTGGCGCGCACCACGCGCTCCAGGTCGAGCGCATCCTCCAGCGTGCTGGTCAGCGGCTTGTCGCAGATCACGTTGATGCCGGCTTCCATGAAGGCGCGGGCAGGGCCGTGGTGCAGATGGTTCGGCGTGACGATGGCGACCACGTCGATGCCGTCGGGGCGGCTCGCCTCTCGCTTCGCCATGGTCTGGTAGTCGTCGTAGCTGCGTTCCGGCGCGATATGCAGGTCCGCCGCCGACTGGTGCGCTCGCTCAGGATCGCCGGACAGCGCGCCGGCGACCAGTTCGTAGCAATCGTCCATCCGTGCCGCGATGCGATGGACGGCGCCGATGAACGCGCCCTGTCCGCCGCCCACCATGCCGAGCCGGAGCCGCCGCGCGACGCCGCTTTCG